>CAMWKC010000108.1 GCA_947174735.1 uncultured Porphyromonadaceae bacterium | reverse complement strand
GAAAAAAATGTTTCTTCTTTGCTTTGCTGAAAGAGAGAATTTATTTTAAAAGACGGGATTTGTAAAATTGATAGGAAAATCATTACCTTTGTGCTGTTAATGACGTTACGGCCATGACTGCATCAGAGATAAAATACCCTGTTGGGATACAGACTTTCTCCGATATTATCAACGGAGGATATGTCTATGTAGATAAGACAGCTTTGGTTTACAGACTTGTCAGCAGGGGAAAGTATTATTTTCTTTCACGGCCCAGACGCTTTGGAAAGAGTCTGCTGCTTAGCACACTTAAAGCCTATTTTGAAGGACGTAAGGAACTTTTCAAAGGGTTATTTATAGAAAGACTTGAAAAAGACTGGAAATGTTATCCTGTAATTCATCTATCGCTTTCACAATACGACCCGAATGAATCGGACAGTCTCGAAAAACTATTGGATAACAGTTTCAGAAGATTGGAACAGGAGTACGGTTGCGAACTGACTACAGATAGTCTTTCATTACGTTTCGGTAATATAATATATGCCATAAGCAAAAAGACAGCCAGTCAGGTTGTAGTGCTTATTGATGAGTATGACACTCCGCTTGTGGCTAACCTTGAGAATGAAAGGGTATATGACAGATTCTGTAATCTGCTCAAAGCCATCTATTCCAATCTGAAGGAAATGGACGAATATATAAGGTTCGGTATGCTGACAGGAGTGTCGCGCTTCAGCCGTATGACTATTTTCAGCGGTATTAATAATCTTAATGATATTTCGCTCGTATCTAAGTACAGTGAAATATGCGGTCTTACTCAAAAAGAGATAGAGAATACATTTCAGATAGGTATAGAACGTCTTGGCAAAGCTATGGATACCGATATGCAGGGAGCGATTGCTCTCTTGAAAGAGAACTATGACGGGTATCATTTTACCAAGAATTCTGCTGATATATACAATCCGTTCAGTCTTCTTCTCGCTCTTGACAATTGTGAGATAGCTCCTTATTGGTTTAGATCAGGTACACCGGGTTTTCTTGTCAGACGCTTAAGTAGAGAAAAAGTACCTTTGGCTGAACTGCTTACTGAAAACGTAAACGAAGCGGCTATATCTGATATTGATACTTTCCGGACCTCGACATTGTCACTGTTGTTCCAGACGGGTTACCTTACTATTAAAGATTACGATGTCCGTCGGAAGAGGTACAGACTCGGGGTTCCGAATAAAGAAGTTGAAAGTGGTCTTTTCTCTGAAATGCTCGCTTATAACATGGATACGGATAAATACCGTGTAGATAACAGAATCTGGGATATACGTGATGCTTTGGAAGATGGCAATCCGGATAAGGCTCTTGATATGATACGTTCAATGTTCGCTGCTGTCCCTGCCAATCTGACACAGAATATGCCGGAGTTATATTATGAAAACAACCTGTTTTTGTTATTCCGGCTTATTGGTATAGATGCCAGAGCAGAGTGGAGGACAGCGGACGGAAGGATAGATATGCTTCTGGTGATGCCGGACTATATCTACATTATGGAACTAAAGCTTGACAGTACGCCGGAGCAGGCGCTTGCGCAGATTGACTCGAAAGATTACTCTCTTCAGTTCAGATACGACGGACGTAAGATATTTAAGATAGGTATAAATTACTCCCGTCAGACCCGTAATATCGATTCTTGGAAAATTATAATTGTTTAATATTAACCATAATATAGCTCACATTCATTATGATAAAACATCTGTTACTTTTTTCTCTTCTGATTTCGGGTGCGGTCGCCTCTGACGGCGCTGTTACGTTACCACCGTATTCATATCAGGAAGATTTCAGTACGCCTTTGTCTGCTGACAAAGTTCTGCCTGAGGGCTGGGTATCTTACGGTATAGGTGAGGTTGTTGAATCAGCCTTTCAGGATTATTTCGGTACAGACGGCGAAGGACCGGCTTATCGTGTGTTTTCTATCGGAGGTACAAATGCGGCATGGAGCTGCTCCACTTTTAAATATGCTGCTACTGCTGACGAATGGCTTGTGACACCGCCGATATACGTTGGTTCAGATGCCGAGATATTGCAGTTAAAGGCTGTCTCGGCGGGAGCTTTTGCTACCAACCGCTATCGTGTTTTGATTTCGGAAGATGGTCAGGACCGTGACAGTTTCCGATCCACACCGTTGCTCAATACCACTCTTACGGGTTGGGATACAGAAGTGCGTTCAAAAGATTCATATATCGCTCTTAACGGTTATGCAGGTAAAGAAGTCTGTTTCGCCTTTATCAATCGTGGTGAGGATGCCGGTCTGCTCGGATTTACTGATATCGCTATAGCACCTTATATAGCTGATGTCACTGATCTTACACCTTCGGTGTTATCTGCCGGTTCTAATATCGACATAGTTCTGAATGCTAACTTTCGCACACCTGTCGATGTGCCGGGACTGAAGGCTGAGCTTAGATACAACGGACAGACTGTGACACAGCAATACGAACAACCTATCACTATAAACGGTACCCGTATAGCTGTGACTTTTGAAGATATAACTGTGCCGGAGGGCGGTCTGACGTACTCTGTGATGCTTACCCCTATGTTCGAAGGTGCTGAACCTACTGTCGTGACAGGAGAAATAGGCACACCTACTACTTCTTATCCGCCTGTAGCGGTAATAGAGGAATTTACAGGTACATGGTGTACGTACTGTCCGCGCGGAGCCGCTTTCATGAATTATTATACCGATCATTATAACGGACTTGACGGACAGATAAAGGCTATAGGCATTGCCCTGCACACTATCAATGACCCTATGCTTATGGATGATGATGCTTATCTTACAGATGCCTACACTATCTCCGGAAGCTCGGGTTATCCTTCGGCTTTCTTCAATCGTATGCAGCTCGGCGATCCCTCGGATGAACATATCGTAAGCGATATAGCTGCTACACGTAGTAATTCCAGAATTACAATTAGAAGTGTGGATTATACGCAGAATGGCGAATTGAACGTTAATTATCAGATAGAGAATTCTTATTCGAAGAGCGATATTAACCAGCGGGTCGCTATTGTGATGATTGAGAATGATGTGCGTGGTGACAACGCTGCTTACAATCAGACAAACGGACTGTCGGGTGTGTCGCAGGCTGCTGTCGAAAGCAATTACGGTGCTGACCTCTGGCCTTACTTCAGGTTCTACTCCGAGCATAAGAGTATAATACCCTATACAGAGATGGTATATAACCATGTGGCTCGCGGAATCTGGCCTGATTATTACGGTGAGCTTCTTAACGACTCCTGCGAGGCAGAAGTGGCTATACACAAATCAATGCCTATAAGTATGCCTTCGCAAGTTATGAATCCGGACAATACGGCTGTAATAGTCCTTCTTCTTGACGGTGACACCGGATATGTGCTTAGTGCTGATGAAATGGAGGCTGAACATTATGATACTTCCGGAATCGGTATTGTTACTCGTAATGATAATGTAATGGCTGTAACTGAAGGCTTCCTTAATGCTGATGTTATCTGCGGAGGCCGGCTTGAGGTAATTTCGGCTGACGGTACGGTGCTTTTAAGCCGTACTCTGACAGCAGGACATAACAGTATTGACCTTTCATCGTTACGTGGTTTTGTAATACTGCGCATTGTCGGCACAGATGATCATGTATCTGTAAAGCGTCATATCTTCTGAGACTCTATTTTTGATGTAAGTATATATTCAACTGACATAACCTACTGAAATGAAAAAATCGACATTTACCGGATTTCTTCCGCTCGTGTTTATGGCTCTTACGGGGACTGTAATACCGGCAGCGGCCAATGTGCCCTTACCGGCTGTTGAGCGTCCTGAACGCAGCGCTCCCGAAGGTCTTGTTACGGCACGGGGAAATTATATAAAACGTTCGCCTGAGGCAGTGTTGCGTGAGGTTACTCCTCAGGGACAGGTACTGCATGGCTATCAGAGCACAGTTGTCTACGGAGTGCCGTGCGGTATCTACCGCATGAATACCGATGCAGAATTGGAATTCAGATTTATTGATGATTATAGTGCCAATGGTTATTCACTTACTACAGGCTGGATGCGTGAAGGCCGTCTGTGTGTGATGGCAGAGCTCTCGTTCTTCGATATAGCGGATTTACGATTCCTGGAAGTCGATCCTTATACAGGATATATTTATGAAGATAGAGAGATTGGCCTTGCCGATCCTGTCACTACTTTCCCTAACTATCTTCCTGCTTATTGGTCGAGCGCATACGATCCGGAAGCTGATAAAGTGTACGGCTATACATCTTCTGAGAACGGTATGGACTATGCTTATTTCTCGGCACCGGGCAATGACCCTTCAGCTACTGTCTGTGTACGCACCCCTGATTATCGTGAGGTTTGTGTGTCGTTGGCATTTAACACAGATGACGGTCTGCTCTATGGTATCAACCGTAATGATGACTTTGTACAGATAAATCCTGCAACTGGTGAACAGACTGTTGTCATGCCGACAGGTCTACGTACCCGTTATGCTATAGCAGGAATGGTATATTTGCCGGAATCGAAGAAATTTATCTTAGAAACTCTCGAGACAGATGATACATACGCCATTGCGGAGATAGACCTTACTACAAAGACTGTCACCAAGCTTAGTTATTTCGACAATTTCGAGCATTTTCCGTTCTTCTACATGACAGATGCTACGGCAGATCCGGCTCCTATACGTGCTCCGGAACTTGATGAAGCTAAGTTTGACCATGCTGTCGGAACTGCTAAGATTTCCTATTTTATACCGACTGTATATTTTGCTGGTGGCACCGTCTCGGGAGATATGAAATGGTGTGCCTTATTCGACGGCGAGAAATATTCCGAAGGTAGCACGACTGCCGGTGACATAGTGACTGTGGAGTTTACCGGCATTGAACCCGGTGAGCATGAATTCGGTTTCTTTGTGGAACAGGACGGTAAGAAAAGTACAGTGAATATGATGTCCCGTTTCGTTGGATATGATGTGCCCAATACTCCTGCGGATGTGACTCTTGGCGAGTCCCGCATTGAGTGGACTCCGGTGACACGTTGTGTCAACAACGGTTATCTTGATGTCGCTTCCTTGGTTTACCATGTATATGTTAACGGTGAGGAAGTCGGTACAACGGCTGAGTCTTTCCTTGATTATACGTTGCCTGTTGATATGCCGTACGCTTCATACGTTGCGACTGTGGTGGCTGATAATATGGGCTGTCTGTCGGCTCCCGGACGTTCGGAGAGTGTACGTGTCGGTAAGCCCTGGGAGCCTGATTTCGAAATCATTCCGACTCCTGCCGATGCCTATGTATGTTCAGTATTCGACTTAAATCAGGATAGGGATTACTGGGAGTACTATGAAGATGATGATAATCCCGGCACTGGCTATTTCGCAGGTCCGCGTGGTAACGGTGTGGCAAGCAATGACTGGCTTTTTATGCCGCCGATGCTGTTGGATGATTCAGCCGTCACATACGAAATCAGTTATGAGATGGGTAATTTCTCTTCGTGGTATCCTGAAATGGAAGTCGGCGTTTATCTGCACAGCGAACTCGACCCGAGAGTCGTAAGTACCACGATTCGTGAAAAGAGTGCTGTTAATAATACCAAGCAGTTTGAGGTTTATACCCAGCGTTTTGCAATCTCAGATCCTGGTGTTTATTATCTGTCGTTCTTTACTGATGCCGAGCCTTATCAGACCGGTATACGTGTACGTAATATAAAAGTATCTAAATTGCATGCTGCAACAGAGCTGCCTTCGGAAGTCACTGACCTTAATGTCGTGGGTGCTCCTAAGGGTGAACTGAAAGCACTTGTTGACTTCAATATGCCTGTTACCTACATAACAGGTGAGAAAATACCGGACTCTACGGTTGTTGATGTACGTGTTACGTTAGGAGAAGCCGAGCTTTCCGCGTCAGCTGCTCCCGGCGAACATGTAAGTGTGGAGCTTCCTTCGCAGCAGGGCTTCAACCGTGTGACTGTAATAACTTCCGTCGGTGGTATGACCGGTCAGGAAAGTGTCGTTGATGTGTTTACCGGTATAGATGTTCCAGGCCCGGTAAGCTCGATAGATGGCTATGTGTCTGAAGATAACCTTTCTCTGGTGGCTCGTTGGACTGCTCCGACCGAAGGTGAAAACGGCTATTATATTGACCCTGACGATGTGGTCTATAACCTTATGGAATATGGTGAGGACGGCTGGGAAATTGTTGAGGTACTCGGTAAGAATGTATTTGAATATACCTATACCGTACCTGCCGGCACACCACTTGCTACTGCCCGCCTCGGTATTGCCGCTTCGACTGTAGCCGGACTTTGTTCTACTGTAGGTTGGCTTACCGATGTACTTGGCACACCTTACGACATACCTGTACTTGAGGAATTTAAAGATGCTTCATTCAAGTATGGTCCGATACGTATCATACGTCTTGATGACGATTACGTCGATTCTGATTGGGGTGTGGTTAATCCTCGCCTGATTGATCCAACGATGGAAGTACCTTCTGAGGTATCATGTTACGGACGTTCGGAAGGTCCGAGTCAGCGCGGTATGTTGATGCTTCCGAAGTTTAATCTTGAGGGTGTGACCGACCCTGGTATCATTTTTAATTGCTGGACAGGTGCTAATGCTGCGGATGTCACTGTTTATGGTGTGACGTTTGAGTCAAATGATTTCATCGAAATCGGTAAATTCCCACTTAATGGCTCCGGCTGGCAGACAGTAGAGATGCCTTTCCCTGATAAGTGTGTAGGTAAGAAATGGGTGGCTATATATATTGATGCCTATTTCCCGACGGAGCATCATTATGCTCTTTTCTCAAGTTATGAGGTACGTGGCGGTGTCAGCGGTATCCAGAATGTTGAAGCTGAAGGTGGCTGGGTACGTCCTGCCTATGGTGAGATAATAGCCGAAGGTCTTGCCGGTAAACCGGTAGCTGTTTACGCTCTTGACGGACGTACTGTCTGGATGACTGATGCTATTGCTTCCGACCGTCTTAGCATACCTGTGACATCGGGTATATATATTGTCCGTGTCGGCAATACCTCGCTCAAAGTCATCGTGAAGTAATCCTGTGTAGAAAACAGACTGTACGATGAAATATGAAGTGACCTCCGAAAGTAATCATAAACTTTCAGGGAGTCACTTCATATTTCTTTATAATAAAGTAGCTCTTAATAACTTTAGTTTTATAACTATAATTGAAGTTGTTTAAACTTATTTCTATAAGTTAATAAAACAATAAAATAATTAAAAT
>CAMWKC010000107.1 GCA_947174735.1 uncultured Porphyromonadaceae bacterium | reverse complement strand
CCTACTCCTTCTAAGGATTGTGAAATACTATGGATAGTTAACTCTTTACAACATGGCGATTGATATCAGCCTTTTAGCTGAATGGGAACCTCAAGCTGCAATATTGTTAGCTCTTCCCCATTCCTCAACTGATTGGTGCGATGTGCTAAAACAAGCATATAACCAATACAAAAGACTTGTTGAAGCTCTACTAAGGCATAATTATAATGTTATCCTGCTCAAACATGAACAGGAAGATATTTCTGATTGGCTTAAATCACTCTCATGTAATCAAGACAGATTGTTCCAAGTCGAGACTGTTTATAACGATACATGGGTTAGAGATTATGGTCCGATTAGTATTAGTAAAAATAACGCATTACGTGCTCTTGACTTTGGATTCAACGGTTGGGGACTTAAATTTGCAGCTGATAAGGATAATCTTATAAATCTTAACTTAGCAGCTAAAAATATAATCTCATCAGCATTATACAGAAATAACAGAGATTTCGAACTTGAAGGAGGTTCAATAGAAACAGATGGCAAAGGCACACTTCTAACCACAAGTAGATGTTTATGTTCACCTAATAGAAACGGCGGTAAAACCAAACAGGAATTAACAAACATACTTCAAAAGCGTTTGGGAGTATCCCATATATTATGGCTTGATTACGGTGCTTTAGCAGGGGATGATACCGATTCCCATATAGATACTCTGGCACGTATGGCTCCTGATGATACGATTCTTTTTGTTGGATGTCGAGACACACAAGATGAGCACTTCGAAGAGCTTCTTAAAATGAGAGCTCAGCTAACTTTATTCCGTAATCCTGAGGGTAAACCTTATAATCTTATCGAACTTCCGTTACCTGATCCTATTTATGATAGTAATGGGATGAGATTACCAGCGACCTATGCAAACTATCTCATTACGGACCGACATATTTTTATGCCTACTTATGGACAGCCTGAGAAAGATTTATTGGCATCACAAACAATTAAAATTGCTTTCCCTCATCACCAGATAGTAGGAGTTGACTGTACTACACTGATACTGCAACATGGATCACTACATTGTGCTACTATGCAACTTTATCCAGGTGAAACATTTATATGATATACCTAATTAACATCATAATAATTTATTTAATAAATTCTAAATTTAGCTAATAATGGATTTTAAAACTGTATCTTCTCAAGTACTGTCAGATAAACTTATTAATGTAGGTATTGTACAACACTCCTTTAGTGACGATATAGATTCCAATAGAGCCCGTAATCTTTCAGCAATTGAGAATCTTGCGAGTGAAGGAGCCCAACTGATTGTACTTTCAGAACTACACGATTCGCTTTACTTCTGTCAGACAGAAAATGTTGATAATTTTCTGCTTGCCTGTGAACTACCAGGAGAATTCACTGATTTTTATGGAGAAGCTGCTGCTAAAAATAATGTTGTGATTGTCACCAGTACTTTTGAAAGACGTGCTCCAGGACTATATCACAATACAGCTGTTGTTTTTGAGGTAGACGGGTCGGTTGCTGGTATCTTTAGAAAGATGCATATTCCGGATGACCCGGGTTTTTACGAGAAATTTTACTTTACTCCTGGTGATATTGGATTTGAGCCGGTAGCTACATCAATAGGTAAATTAGGTGTATTGATATGTTGGGATCAATGGTATCCTGAAGCAGCACGTCTCATGACCCTAAAAGGCGCAAATATACTTATTTATCCCACAGCTATAGGTTGGAATCCCGATGACGAATCGGCAGAAAAGGAACGTCAACGCGAAGCATGGATTACTATCCAACGTGCACATGCCATAGCTAACGGTATACCTGTAATTAGTGTCAACCGCTGCGGTTTTGAAGAGGATCCATCTGGTCAAACATCAGGTATAGACTTTTGGGGATCAAGTTTTATAGCAGGGCCACAGGGAGAGTTCTTATTTGTAGCACCTGATAATTCTCCGATAGAAGCAGTTGTTGGAATTGATATGAAACGTTCAGAAGAAGTTCGACAATGGTGGCCCTTCTTGCGTGATCGTAGAATTGATTCCTACTTACCACTTACCAAACGTTTTATTGATTAGCGATATATACTCTGATTTTAAAATCTGTCATTTATGGCCAATAATAAGAATTCCGAATTTTCTTATAACGGGATTGTGATAAACGGCTTTATAATGGTCGTTATAATATTTATTATATTGCCTGCTATAGCCTTGTTAAGCTTATGGATATTCTATAATTTAATCATAGGAATCGTTATAGCTGCTATTATCGGACTCTTTGCTCTAATTTCTCTCGGAGGTTTTTTTATTCAGGAACCAAATGAAGCACGTGTCATGATTTTCTTTGGCTCCTATGTCGGGACCTGTCGACAAGTCGGTTTTTATTGGGCTAATCCATTCGTAACCCGTAAAAAACTTTCTTTACGCATTCGCAATATGGATATTGAACCCATAAAAGTAAATGATAAAATAGGTAATCCTGTTCTTATTGGTATGGTATTGGTTTGGAAAATTAAGGATACATATAAGGTAGTTTTTGATCTTGACTCCCAATCGCTTGGTGTAGGTTCATCTATTAACGCACGTGCTCTTGATACTTTCGTAAGAATCCAAAGTGATGCAGCCCTACGTGAAGTGACAGGACAGTTTGCGTATGATCCTACAGATTACTCCGAACATAGCGGACACGAGCAACATAATATAACCTTACGTGACGGTGGAGACATAATAAACGATCTTTTAGAGAAGAAAATCAATGAACGTCTGGAAATGGCAGGTATGGAAGTGGTAGAAGCCAGATTAAATTATTTAGCATACGCACCGGAAATAGCCGCTGTAATGTTAAGACGCCAACAGGCTGCTGCAATTATTTCCGCACGCGAAAAAATTGTCGAAGGTGCGGTTTCAATGGTTGAAATGGCTCTGCATGAACTTGAACATCGTAATGTAGTAGTTCTCACACAAGAAAACAGAGCAGCTTTAGTTAGTAATCTTATGGTAGTACTGTGCGGAGATGAACCTGTAACTCCAATGCTTAATACTTCTCAATCTTAAAATTGTCTTTTCATCACTTTAAATATGGATAAAGAAATAGTCATCGATAACTTAACAATCCATTATGATGAAACTGGGCCAGTCGAAGGCCCAGAGGTAATACTGATGCATGGTTGGGGATGTAACACTTCGACTGTACGCTCTATAGCTGCTGTTTTAGAACCATCCTTACATGTCTACAATGTAGATTTACCAGGCCACGGTAAAAGTCAGGAACCGTCTTCTATATGGGGAATCGAAGACTTCACACATTTGATTGAAACATTTGCACAGAAACTCCAGATTAAACAACCTATTCTAATTGGTCATTCATTCGGAGGACGTATTGCCATACTTATGGCCTCACGTTATGCTACCGGTAAAGTGATATTGGTAGATGCAGCTGGTATTAAACCCAAAAGATCTTTGAAATATTACTTTAAAGTATATTCTTTTAAAACAGGACGTAAATTAGCTTCGTTATTATTACCCTCGTCTGTAGCTAATAAAATTATAGAGAAATGGCGTAATAAAAATGGTTCAGCAGACTACCAACAGGCCTCACCTATCATGCGGGCTGTTATGAGTAAATGTGTCAATGAAGATTTAAAGCATGTGATGCCTGATATTTCTGCACCTACATTACTAATATGGGGAAGTAATGATACAGCGACTCCCTTGAAAGATGCTAAAACAATGGAATCTCTTATCCCTGACTCAGGATTAGTAGCCTTTGATGGCTGTGGACACTATTCTTTTCTGGATAATCCTTATAGCTTCCGGAAGGTGTTATGTGAATTTCTTAAAAAAGAAATGTCTTATTAGATAATAACAGACTCATTTACTCCATATTTACACTTTTATTCAATACTTAATCTATGAATATTATTCTTATAACGGTCTATGTCATAGCCGGCATTTATATGGTCATGAACTTTAAACATGACCTACAGATGCTTCAGCAAAATAGCTATCGTCTAAAACGATATTGGAAATGGCAATCTGGAAATTTGATGGATACTTGGCGACTTATCGATGTGGCTCTTCTCCTGTTGCTGTTTTCACGGTTACTGCATAACATGTTATCTGTGATAATAGTAGGCTTGGTACTGGCATTCAAAACGATTATTATACTACGGAAGAAGTATAAGAAGCCACTGGTATTCACACCTAGAATATGGCGTCTTTATAGTATTACGGCAATACTGGGAATAGCAACATTCTGTACAGTATTGTTTTCTTGTGCAGATAAATCAGAAGTATTAGGGTTTTATTCGCCTGTAATCATCACTCTTGGCACCATACTGTTAATTACTATATTTTCATGGTTATTTATTATAGTTGCTTTATTACTTCTCAAACCTGTTGAGGAGCTTATCAATAGACACTATCGTAATGATGCTATTCGAATTCTGAGATCTATGCCGGAGCTTAAAATAATAGGTATCACGGGCTCCTATGGAAAGACAAGTACAAAACATTATCTTCAGAGGATTTTATCTGAAAGCTATGACGTACTTATTACTCCAGGCTCATACAATACACCACTTGGAGTAATCAGAACCATACGTGAAATGATGAAACCCTATAATGAAGTTTTTATATGTGAAATGGGTGCTAAACAAAATGGAGACATCAAAGAAATATGTGATCTTGTACATCCATCTATAGGTATAGTGACTTCTGTGGGCCCCATGCATCTTGAAACCTTTGGATCTTTAGAAAATGTTCAAGCTACAAAATTTGAACTTATAGATGCTCTGCCGACAGAAGGATTAGGAGTAGTCAATAATGATTTTCCACTTTGTGCCTCGCGACAGGTTACTAATGTTAAGGTATTACGTTATACTGTTAAAGGTAAACCTGATTGTCAGTACCAAGCTTATAATATTAAATATAATCATAATGGAACTACCTTTACTTTAAAAGGCCCGGATAATTTGAGTCTACAGCTTCAGACTCAATTAATCGGTGAAGGAAACATTGCAAATTTGTTAGGTGCCATAATAATAGCCTTATACTTGAATGTTTCTCCAGAAAAAATAAAGTATGCTGTCTCTCAGATTAAACAGGTTGAACACCGTCTTAATGTAAAGCGCACACCTTCAGGTGTAACTATAATTGATGACGCATTCAATTCCAATCCTACCGGAGCTCGCATGGCAGTTGATGTCTTAAAAAGCTTTACAGACGGCAAGCGTATAATTGTTACGCCAGGCATGATCGAACTGGGTAGCGAACAATATAATCTGAATCGTGAATTAGGTGAATATATCTCAGGAAAAGTAGATATAGCTATCGTTGTTGGAAAATATAATCGTGATGCTATCGTTGAGGGTCTTAAAAAAAGAAATATAGAAGATACACAGATTATTATTGTAGATACCTTTAATCAGGCTCAGGAAAAACTACAATCATTACTATCACCATCTGATACCGTACTCTATGAAAATGACCTTCCTGATACATTTAAATGATCTAAATATATTGGAAACTGCTTAATACTATTCTCTTATGCAGCAGACAAACACACATAAATCTACTCCGATACCACATATTTCAGTCTGGCAATATGCAGAAAAAATATTTCATTATATTTTACCACTTGCTGTATCACTTGGACTAATAATCTGGCTCTTTAAAAAAGTAGACTTCAAAGACATGCTTGAAGTCTTAAAGAATGGTGTAAACTACTGGTGGCTTATTTTGATGATGATAGTACTTACGCTTTCACGTGCCATACGTGGTATTAGATGGGGTTATCAGCTTAGAGCTGCTGGTATAACTGATATGCCTCCTATAGCAGAAGTAATGTCTATATTTGGTGCCTATGCCCTTAATCTTGTCTTCTCGTGGGTTGGTGAAGCATGGAGATGTCTGTACGTAGCACGTAGACAACATACATCTCTTTCAACAGTTGTAGGTACAGATATTGGAGATAGGGCTTCTGACGCTATCGTGGTAATGACATTGGTATTTGTATCCTTTTTTGTAGCACGTCCTGCACTTGATAAATTTCTTATGCATTACGCAGTAGGAAAAGACTTATTTCATTTCTTTACAGATGTATGGATATGGTGTGGTCTTGCATTAATAGGATTAGCTATATGGGCAATAGCAAAGTTCTTTTCTCATTGTAAATATGTAGAAAATATCGAGAAAGTTATAAAAGAGCTTTGGAGCGGCTTCAAAGTGCTTTTTACTATGAACCATAAGCAAGCCTATTGGACTCTTACACTCTGTATTTGGATATGTTACTTTTTAGAAACATATCTCTGCTTTTTTGCATTTCCATTCTTAAAACCTCTGTTTACTGATCCGGGAATGTTTTACGGACTTGTGCCAGGATTAATAGTATTTGTATTTGGTTCCTGCAGTATTGCTGTGCCTTCTACAGGAGGACTTGGTCCATGGAATCTCGCAGTGATGTTCGCACTTTCACTATATGGGATAAGCACTACTGATGCGGCAGCCTATTCTTTTGTAGTCTGGGGATTTCAGACTGGCATTCAGATTGTGCTTGGCATTATATGTGCTTTATATGTAATGGGTACGAAATCATCAGCAAGTAAATGTGACAAGTCCGAACAATAAATTCACTTAGGCGTATTAGCTTCTGAATAAATTACGACACTGTGGAAATCCACAGTGTCGTAATTTATTCAGAAGCTAATACGCCCGTTTTTGGCTTGATTAAGCATTTTTTCACCAGGAATCAGATATACTTCCAGCCTTCTGTTAGCTTCACGATTCTCCATAGAGTCGTTAGGACGCAAAGGCATATCGTCACTAAGAGCATACGAAAACAGATAACTCGTATTGACACCTTGTTTTTCAAACCATTCGAATACAGCGTCTACCCTATCGACAGTCAATTCATCTCGATACTGTTCAGAGCCTGTATTATCAGTATGCATTACTAACATAACTCTATACATATCAGGATCTTTAAGATAACGCGTCAAAGGTGCAAGAAATGATGCTGCCCCATCCCGCAGTGTTACCTCATTTGGGCTAAACAAACGTGAAGCCGGTATAGTTACTAATAAAACCTCCCTATTACGATAAGCTTCAACACCACATACATTAGGATTATATTTTTTCAATAACCAATTACGACCTTCCTTCTGTTGAAATTCCTGAATTAGTTTTGAATGTTTACCAAGCTCTACACTCTTCAACATTTGTACAAACGACATTTCATCAAGTGCCTCATCTCTT
>CAMWKC010000106.1 GCA_947174735.1 uncultured Porphyromonadaceae bacterium | reverse complement strand
TAAATTCTTACATATATTCAGTTATCCTGTCGAATCTGTCGGATTCGGCAGGATTTTATATTTTTTCAGCACCAGTTCTATGTATATGCTAAATTATCCTAACTGCAAATACAGTATCGAAAGTATTGATTAAATTTGCAAGATGTTACTATTTCGTATTTCTTCCTAACAGGCATTATGCAAATAAGACATAACGAAGATATGTCGGCATGATGTCTTTTCCATAATACTATTAATGCATAACCTAAATAAACATAAAATTCCATTATTCCTCACTATAGCAATCATAGTACTCGTCACAGGTGCTATGTTTCAGCGTTGTACTTACTTCTCTAATAAAGCTTACTGGCATGAAGAAGGTCTGCGTACAGACAGTATTTACCGTGAGGGTATGAGTTATAAAGAGAAACAGATGCCCGACAGCGCACTGGCAAGATTCATGAGACTGAAGGAACTTTACACTCCCGAATTACCTGACAGTGCTGACCGGATATGTGTTAAAGGCCTGCATGAAGCAGGTGTGATGTATTTTCAGCATGTAAACGATTATAAGAATGCTTTTGACTGTCTTACCACATCAATGGAAATAGCCGAACAGAATGGTCTGCATGATCAGCTTGCAGCTATATACATTGATTTGGCAATGGTGTACTATGTGTTCCGTGATGTTGACACAGCTATTGCTCTTACTACACGGGGGTTTGAAATAGCTAAAAAGAATGGTGATACCGGTCTTATGCTGAGAGCTGTCAACAATATTATTATCGGAGGGTTTGATATAGGCAATTTCTCATCTCTTGATTCTATACTTAAACAATACCACGACACCGCGATACCTGACACACCGTTAAAACAATTTACCGATTATATGATAAAAGTTGCTGACCTGTATGAGAATCAGAAATATGATGATGCAGTCAGGACACTTAACCACGGTATCGCTGTTATGGATAGTCTTCCGGAATATGAACGGCATAAAGTGGCCGCTATATCTGTAAAAACACTCATATTACAAAATCAGAAAAAATATAAAGAAGCCATAGCTGTTGTCAACAGTCTGCGTGATAAAAACATAAGACAGGAACATGCTGATATGGAAATATCTTACCTACAGTTTCTGACACGACTTTATTATCAGGCAGGCAATTCTGATTCGTCTACATATTACGCTCTGAAATATATAAATCTTGCTGAATCCTTATTCGGTTCACGTGCTTTCGGCAATATAAAGGATGTGGAGTCAAACCGGCGTATAGTGCGTGCCGATAAACAGATACGACTGTTACAGTTGGAAAATAGCTTTAATAAGCGTCTTTTGCTCTTTTTTGGCTTGGCAGTACTTGTAGTGTCTACGTTATTAGTACTGATACTTAGACAGAAAAAAATTCTACGTTCGCGAAATGAGGAGCTTTTCAGACGAAATGAAGAATTCATGCGTGAAATAGAGACCGAACGAGAAAGGCGTACAGCTATGATTAACATAGAAACTGTGACTTCACCAGACAGTATAAAGCCCGAGACCGATATTAAAACAGAGGAAACCGATGAAAATGAAGAACAGCCTGACGAATCTATGATGAGGCTGGCAGAATGTATAACCAACGTCATGGAGACTAATGAGGAAGTGTTACAGGAGAGTTTTAGTGTAGATCGTCTGGCCGAATTAGTAGGGTCGTCACAGAAAAAGGTATCACGTACACTGAATGTGGTGCTCGGTAAAAATTTTCCTACATATCTCGGTGAAGTCAGAGTCAGAGAGGCATGTCGGCGTCTGACAGACTTTGAAACTTACGGACAATATACTCTTGAAAGTATTGCCAACAGTTGTGGTTTCCGGTCAAGAACCAATTTCGTTTCTGTATTTAAAAAGTCAACCGGTCTGACACCATCCGAATACCGTAAGATTGCTCAGAATCGTAACAAACATTAAGCAGCATCTCTGATGTCTCAATTCCGTTCCTGTAAAAGAATGAATGTATTGATAGTGGGAAAATATGGCTGTTTTTTGTCTCAATTCTGGGATTAGGACATATTACTGTGCGATAGATGAGAAAGTTAAGATAATTTAATTTTAACTTTGCATATCGTCTTCATGCTGGTGAAAGACGATAAAACTAACCCTTAATACTCATCTTGCGTCTCGGTCCTGTCGGCTGGACTGACAGGACCGGGATAACCAAAACTAAGCATTATGAATAATAAACTCTACCTTTCACTCTTTTCGCTGGCTACTGTTTTTTCAGTCTCGGCAGGCAATATCTTTACAGAAAGATTAGGCCTTCCCTCAAAACAGCTTTCTTCTTCTGCTGCTTCTCCTGCACAGGCACCTGCTAAAATTAAGGAAGTACCTCAGGAAGGCTGGATAAATGTCATCAACGAGGATTTTTCTGCAATGACAGAAGGCACACCGGACACTCCGACAGATGTACCTCTTACTGATGAGGATATTATAATCTCTTCAGAGTACACCATATTGCCTGACTGGTCAGGAGCCGGTGTATATCAGGCCGGAGGTACCTGCGCTATTAATTTTCCTGCCACAGGTGGTTATCTGAACACTCCCGAAGTGCAGATGCAGGGTCTTGTAAAAGTAGCTTTCGATGCAAAAGTGTTTGATGATATCAGAACAATCGACGTATTTGTATGTAACAACGGTATCGACGACCCGTTGAAGGTCGCTCCGTATCAGACGGTACGTCTTTTCAATACTGACGGTTGGGAACATGTGGAAATGTACTTCCACAATCCCTACGAGGAAGTAGCTTTCGTACAGTTCCGTATCATTTATTATGGTGCTACTGAACAGGGTGCTGTTTTTGATAATGTGAAGGTAGATTATCAGCCTGACTATATACCTCCTGTGACAGGCCTGAAGGCCTCTGGCTTTACCTCCGATAGCTTTAATCTGAATTGGACAGCATCTGAATATACCGACAATTATTTTGTATCAGTATATGAAGTCAATGATACAAACACTGATAACCGTGTCTACAGAGAAGATTTTGAGTCATTTACGGCTGATGAAAACGGTCTTCTGACTACAGTTCCTGAAGGCTGGCAGTTAGGCTTACGCTCTAATCACTCTTGGCTTGTGGAGCATAAATCAGGTAAGGCTCTGGCAATGGGACGTCATGAGGAAATAATAGAATTTCCTTCTTTCGGCGGTCGTTTTGTTGAATTCAGATTCGATATGGCCCATATTCTCGGTGATCATCCGAAAGCCTGGGGCTCACAGGTAGCTATAGAAGGTTGGAACGGCGACAGCTGGGAGTATATAACTTCTTTCTCAACAGAGGGTGAGGATTTCATAACAGTTGACCTTGGAGAATGGGAGGAAGAAGAGGACTTCTTCGAGATAGAAGAAAAGATTTTCCGTGGCCGTTACACTAAAATCCGTCTTGTTAACGAAACATGTAACTATGGTACACTGCTGTTAGTGGACAACGTGGAATTTGAATGTGAGCCTGATGCTGAAATGACCTGTGTTGTAGATGCTGAGTCTATACAGGCTACACGCTACACTTTCAACGGTCTTAATCCTGATGCCCGTTATTTTGCATCGGTACGTGCTGCAAGTGATAATTTCGTTTCTGAAGAGAAAGTTACTGAAGCTTTCGGTATAGCTGCTCCTGCAGTGCTGCCGGCTGATGATGTTACGGAGACTTCGTTCACAGCTCGCTGGGAACCCGCTTATCTTGCTGCTGCACACTCGGTAAGTGCTTACGACTGTCTTGTAATACCACAGGATGTGTACGGATTCTCCCTGCTTGATGAGGATTTTGAACTTGTGACTGATTGTGCTGATAGCTATTATCACCCTGACAGAGTAAGTACAGGCCTCAACGAGTATACTCACCGCAACGGCTGGACCGGTAACGGTGTAGGTAAAGTCAACGGTCACTTAGGTTGTATGAACTGTATATTCGAGCCGGGTAATAACTATCTTATTTCTCCGGACCTCACACTGAGCAATAACGATGGTCATTTCCGTGTCACAGTTAAAGTATGGGGTAAACAGGATTCACGGCTTGTGGTTATGTCTTACGGAGACGGTTTGCAGAGCGAACCATTTGCCGAGGACGGTATAATGGAATTTACATTCGATATGCAGGGAGGCCAGAAACATGATCGTCTTGCTTTCGTCAGCTACGACGGACAGCCTTTCTTCATTGATGAGGTGAAAGTGACACAGGACCTCTGTCAGGACGACCTTCTGCTTCAGGGTGTGCAGAGCTATACACTCGGAGCCGGTGCTGACAGTATGACATTCGAGATGGAGAGAGTCGGTGGAGATTGGTACCGTGCCTACGATGTGGCTGCCGCACGTGTCAACTATACTCAGACAGCTGTTTCTGACTATTCTGAAACAGTAATTGTGGAGCCCGGCGCTCTTACCGGTATAAAGGCTGCTGACATTGCAGATGCATGTATCGTATCTTTACAGGGTCTTCAACTTAGTGTTACACTTCTTGAAGCAGCTCCGATTGAAATTTACGCTATCAATGGTTATAAGGTAAACGAGGCCAAAGGCATAAGTGGTGTGAATGTATTTACACTCCCGGATGCCGGTGTGTATATGGTAAAAGCCGGTACAAAGACTTACAAAGTCTTAGCCCGTTAAATAATCTATTCCTGTTTATAGATATAAATCCCGATTAATGTAACGGAGGGAGAGATTTCCGTATGGACTTCTCTTCCTCCGATTGATAATTCTGCAAATAAATAACCATGAAACATACTTTTATCTCTATAGCAACTCTTATATTAGGCTCTTATATCACCTCTCAGGCGGCTGAAATGAATTTTTCGTATGCAGACGATGAGTTTGTTTTATACGGTACCGGCAAGAAAGAGAATTACGATGTGGCCATACACTTAGATGGTACCGGCCTGGCCGGTTATAATGTCAGAAGTATCTCAGTACCTCTGTATCTGAAGGTAGATAAGGTGAGTCTGTGGCTGTCTACCGAACTTCGACTCGAGAGTGTCGGAGGTAAAAAAGTCAATGCTCCCGATATAATCAGTATAGATACTGAAGTAGAAGATGGGGTTGCGACTGTGGAATTGCCGGAAGCTTATACCCTCTCGGAACAAGGTGTATATATCGGTTATTCATTTGAAGTAAATGACATCTCTGATGAAAACGGTAAATACCCCGTAGTAGTGACTGATGATTTAAACACACCCGGAAGTTTTTTCCTTCATTCCTCACGCTCCTTCTCAACATGGACAGATATGGTTCCGGCTACAGGTCAGGCCTCCGCTCTGAGTGTGACTATCGAAGGTGATTTTAATGATCATGCTGTCGGTCTGGCAACTCTTGAATCTGTACGAATTGTAGCAGACCAATCTTTCGGCTTACCTGCGGTTATAGTAAATCATGGTCTTCAGGGTGCCCGTTCACTTTCGTACACTTATGAAGCCGGTGAAGTCAGTGGTACCGGACACATTGAACTCGAACGCCCTCTTCCCGGTAAACTTAACGCAAGTGCTTCTGTAGAACTACCTATAAATGGACTTCCTGCCGGTACAGAATCAATAACTGTCCGTTTGACTGAAGCAGATGGAGAACCTGATATAGATTCTAATGCTGAAGCTTCATGTAACTTGCGTATGGTATCATTCATACCGGAACGGAGAGTAGTAATGGAAGAATATACCGGTACATGGTGCGGATACTGTGTACGTGGACTTGCCGCTATGGAAGCGCTGAATTCACGTTATCCCGATAACTATATAGGTATAGCTTATCATCGTGGTGACC
The DNA here is from genome assembly GCA_947174735.1 of uncultured Porphyromonadaceae bacterium. Lineage (GTDB taxonomy): Bacteria > Bacteroidota > Bacteroidia > Bacteroidales > Muribaculaceae > Lepagella. Next base: position 1,543 of record CAMWKC010000106.1, on the reverse strand, counting down.
CTATGGGTATCACTACTGCCTTCCCGGTTTCAATAGGCAGTTTGCCTGACAGTTATCTTGACCGGAGCCGTCAGACAGATCCTTATTTCGGTACATACAAAGAAGGCTTTGGCATAGAACGTGATTTTCTGGAATTAGTTGACACAGAATCCCCGGCGGCCGTCGGAATCTCCGCTTCCTGGCAAGATGATAATATAATCGCCACTTCGGAAGTTACATTTGTCGAAGCACCCGTCTCTAACTATGAAGTAGCTTACGTACTTCTTGAGAACGACATGTATGGTAATACTGCCGATTGGCTACAGACCAACTACTACTCTGGCACTGATACATCTGAATATATCGAGGAAATGCGCCAATTCTGTGAAGCTCCCGAACTGATGGCCGGATACCATTACAACGACGTAGCCGTTATGTGCAGTAACCTGACCGGTATAGGTAACAGTGTCACAGCAGAGGTTGATGTACCGTCACATCATACTTACACATTCGAAAATGTTTCAGAAGCCTGTAACCTTAACGGAGAAAAAATAGTACAGAATAAAGACCAACTTAGTGTGGTGGTACTTCTGCTTGATATGAACAACGGACACATAGTCAATGCTGCAAAATGCAGACTCAACGACTCAGGAGTCAATAGCATGGAAAAAGAGACAGAGACTGAGATTATTTCCACCCGCTACTACGATTTACAAGGCCGCACTGTTCAGAATCCTTCTGACAACATATACATTCGTTCTGATGTGTATTCTGACGGAACTATAAAATCTTATAAGGTTAAGAAAAACTAACACTCCTTATACAGAATATTTCTGTATGTTACAAAGTATGATTAATATATCACAGAATAAGTCGGTTTAAGCTACCGGCTTATTCTGTTTTAGGGAGTAAGGGAAGAATCTCACGCTCGAATATATCACGGGAAATGATACGGTAGTGCACTGAATAAGTATCGTTAAAGATACGGCTATGGTGAACAACCGGGTCGCCGGTATCAAGCTGATGAAGTATGCGGCGACGGTCAGTTTCAAGACTGTCGTAACTATATCCGGTAGCCAGCAGTACAGAGTCTATAACAGCCCATTTCTGACGCCATTCCGATAAAGAAGGAGGCTCAATAGCACTGACACTACGTACAAAGGCATCAAAATAGACAGGATAATCTATGACACTATCGCGTATAAGCGAAAGATTGACACGGTAGAAATTACCCTCATAGCCAGTCGGCTCATACAATGCACCATCAAAACGGGTTGTTTCCGAAAGTTCCTTACGCAGGTAAGCTCCGGAACGTGCAGTATCACCTAAAATATGCCCCGGACCGAAATAATCCTGCATGAAATTCTTATACACATCATCATACCGCGCTACCGGATAACGCTCCAGCAACACTGTTATAGCCTCATTTATCGCACTGTCACGCCTTACAATTTCTGTATCGGTAACGCCTGAGCTGTGTCTACATGCTGTGATAACCGTAGCTGCCAATAGAGAAAAGGCGAATAAATGATGTCTCTTTATCATATCGCTAAAAATATATTTC
>CAMWKC010000105.1 GCA_947174735.1 uncultured Porphyromonadaceae bacterium | reverse complement strand
ATTTTAAATTAATCCTTAAATGTTAACAAACGTTATTTGTAATTTATGGATTAAACTATTATCTCCTCAATGAGTCGAAACGTTGTTAAATGATTAGACAAGAGGATAAGTTATATTTAGAGGATTATTGACTATAAGCGCCACCTGCCGTTGAGGCAGTTGCTTCCCCTGAAAAATTTTATTAGGTTAGTAAAATAAATTGATAGGTTAGTTAAGGAAAAATGCGGAGCTGTCGTGACGACATTTCCGCATTTGTTATTTATACAGCACCAAGTTACAGGACATGATTATCCCTGAAATGAAAAGTACAAGGGTCAAAATGATTATTCGTATTCTGGCTTTGATACGATATATCATAGTATGGCAGCCATTTTATATAATACGCTGTATATTAATATTTTAACTGTTTTATTAATATCTCGAAACAAGTTTAAACAACTTCATTAAATTAATTTCAAATGGAAAATATTTTGTATTTTTGCACTACAATTCTTCATTCCAATCGCAATCTTTCTATGAGTTTAATGAACCTATCCTCATCCAATAAGTATAGATTTCTTCCTTACATGATTTTATCCTTAGTTCTTATTGCCTGTACCTGCTTTGGTGGGTGCGGAAAAGGGTGGAGTTACAAAGATCACAAACTCGCAGAAGTAAAAAATCTAATAGATTCAGCTGATAAGGCACAGGAGGCCAAAAATATACTTGCATCTTTTGATATTCTTTCTAAAGCCAGAGAAGATGCCCACCGATATGGATTCAAAGAGGAATACAAAAGATGCTTAAATTTACTTGCAATTCTATATGCATATATAGACGATTTTGAAGAAGCTATGCAGATTACCGAAGAAATCCACGCACTTGCCCAAAAAGATAATGATAGCCTATTAATGATGGAAGCCCTTAATAATAAAGGAGTAATCATTAATATGAAAGGTGATAACAAGAGAGCTTTAAGTATCTTTCAACAACTTCTGCATATTGCTACAAATCTAAATGATTCCTCCATGGTGGCCATAGCTTCACGTAATATTGCATCAATTGAAATATCTTTAGGCAATCCCTTTAAGGCCTTGTGTTTAATTGATAGCGTGCTCAATAATCCAAAGTTATCTCAAAAAACTGATACCTACCGTGCCCTGCGTAATATGCAAGCATCTATACTGTACTCTAGAGGTGAAGTAGATAAAGCTATAACTATATACGACTCCTTACTTTTGCTCACATCAAACAATACTTCTTTACATACTGAAGTACTGCGTAAACTTGCCTTAATAGAAGCGAATAAAGGTAACCGTAAAGTTGCTTTAGACTATCTGAATAAAGCCAATATTTTTTCTGATCCCCTCTGTCGCCACTTATTATATTTAGATTATAGCAAAGTTTATGAAAATACCGGAGGGTATAAGGAAGCAATTGCTTATCGGGACTCTGCTCTTATGATGATGGATTCTATTTATTCTTTTAGCCAGAGTTCATACCATCGCAACAGCAATCTTCGATTCAGTCTGTTGAAAAAAGAAGAGGAAGCAAAAATAACCACACTGAATATTAAAATATGGCTATTGATAGGTCTTTCGTCGATATTGGCGCTAATAATAGCCTATGTCTTCCTTAACAGAAAACGCAAGATGGAAAAACTCTCTGCAGAACTTGAATTAATGAAAATGCAGGAAGAACTTAATAAAACTCAACAAGAACATTCTGAACTTAAAAATAAAGTTGATGAATATATAGAGCAACTCAAATGTCATGAACTTTCACTTGCTTCTCGTGATCACCTGATGAAAGAGGTGACTGACTACCTTTCAACTAAAGGCGATGTAACTTCTAACAAAATGTTCCTAGCAAAGATGAAGAGTATAAGTGATGATTCAGATAATATGGACAGTTTCCTAAAACATACTCGTCAGACTAATCCTGAACTATTTGCTAAACTGTTGGATAAACATCCTTCCCTTAATCAGAATGATCTAAGGTATATTTCTTTAGTCTTTCTTCAGCTATCAGTAAGTGAGATAGCCACTCTGCTTAATATCTCACTCCCTGCTTCAACAAAGCGTAAACAACGTATATGTGCTAAAATGGGATTAGAGTCAACAACCGACCTCTATGCCTATCTTCTGACAATTTCTAAGTATTAATTCCTTATTACTTATCTCTATCTATATTCTTAATATAAAGTTCTTTAGCTAAATTGTCCACTTTTTTACCGAGTATTGTCCAACTTTTTATAACCAAATAAATAGATTTACCAACCATAGTTTCCATAATTTTGCACAAAGGTTTTACTTCTGCTCTTCCCTCAAAATAATAGAGCAACTGTTAAGCCTAATTGTTCAACCTTTTAAGCATACTTAACATGAAAAGATTTTTATGTTTAGTCTCTTTAGCGGGGTTGCTTTGTACCAATTCAAAAGCATACCAAATACCTCCAGAAGAGCTAACATTGACAACTAACGATGTTGTCAGACGTATTCCCACAACAGTAGCTGACCTTGAAAAAGTAAAAGTTGGAGATTTCACTTATGAAATTAACTCGACCACACTTACTGCATCTGTTACCTATTCAGGTACATATTCTGAATATGGCATCATGGATAACTACGTTGGGTTACAAACAGCTGATATTCCTTCGACTTTTACGTATGATGATCAAGAGTACACAGTTACTGAAATTGGGTTCTGTGCATTCGATAGTTCTGAAATTACCCAGATTTCAATTCCGAACACTGTAACAACTATCGGACAGACTTCTTTTGCAGGTTGTTATAACCTTACTGAAATAAGTATACCAAATTCCGTAAAAGTCATTGAACAGTATGCTTTTTACCTGTGTCCTAGTCTCAAAAATATTATCCTCCCGAATGAACTGACCGATATTTTTGAAGGAACATTCTATGGGTGTACTGCTCTTGAGTCTCTTGAACTTCCTCAGAGTCTTCGGCATATAGAGGACTTTGCTTTACATAGCTGTAAATCATTACAACAGTTGACTATTCCTGAAGGTGTGACTGAAATCCCATTTTCTTGTTTCAACAGTTGCTCTAATCTCGAGACTCTTGACATCTTGGGTAATATATCCTCTATCGGTACCTATGCTTTTTCAAACTGTACGAGTCTGAAAACTTTATCACTTAAAGGTGACTACTCCATTATTCCGAGAAGTGCTTTTAAAAATGACTCATCACTTACTTCAGTTGAATTGTCATCATCAGTTGTTGAAATTTTTGAAGAGGCATTTAAAGGATGTACCGCACTTACCTCAATTGTTCTTCCTAATAATCTTATAGCAATCTATGATGAGGCTTTTTTTGGGTGTACTGCTCTAACTGCTATTCAGATACCTGATGGTTTAACTGAAATATCAAGATCCTCATTTAATACCTGTAGCGCCCTGACATCTATTGTTATACCACAGAAAATAACTAAAATTGGTGACTATGCTTTCAAAGGATGCAGTGCTTTAAATGAAATTACTTTTCAAAATCCTGATAATATAACTTCAATAGGCACACAAGCATTCAACGCGACAGCTTGGTTAGATAATCAGCCTGAGGGTATAGTATATATAGCAAATATTGCTTATAGCTATAACGGTACAATGCCTGAAAATTACGTTATGACACTTAATGAAGGCACTAAATCAATCGCCAACGAAGCGTTTTCACAGTGTAGTTCTATATTTACGGTAAATTTTCCGGAAAGTCTCAAATCAATCGGTGAAAAGGCTTTTCTTAACTGCTCTGAATTAACAACAGTAAACTTTAACGATAATCTTGAAGAAATCGGTGGCAATGCATTTTGCTATTGTTCTAAATTAATTAGTGTAAATTTAGAAACCACAAAATGCAAGCAACTGGGCGATGCAGCATTTGCCATGTGCTCATCACTTACCGATGTTCGTCTACATCCCGATATGACGATAATTCCGGTCAATTTATTTTATTCTTGCACTGCGTTACCCACTATTGAATTACCGTCAGAAATAGAATACATCGGCGACTATGCTTTTGCTAATTGTGAGGCATTAGAAACATTTAATACACCAGCTTCTTTGCAATATCTGGGTTATTTAAGTTTCTTCAATACAGGATGGTATAATGCTCAGTCTGACGGGATTATATATATAAATGATTTAGCTTATACCTATAAGGGAAGTATAACTAAAGACATGACTCCTGAAATCAAAGAGGGTACAAAATATATATGTTATGCTGCTTTTGCAAACCAGTTAGGACTATCATCTATTACAATACCTGAATCTGTAGTAGCCATTGGAGATTTAGCATTTTCCGGATGTTATTCATTGGAACGAATAACTTGTTTCAATCCGAATCCACCTGTCATTCAATATGAAACTTTTTATGATCTTGTACCAGCTTATATTGAATTATGCGTACCGGATGGAGCATGGGAAGCATATTCAGATCACGAATTATGGGGTGAGTTCGATATAGTTGAGATGGAACCTGTCGGAATAGACGCCATAGAAATTGATAGCCATTCATATAATAACGCATCGGTATGGTATGATCTAAACGGTCAACGTGTTTCCAATCCTGAGAAGGGTATTTTCATTAAGAAAGAAAATGGTAAAACTACGAAAGTTATCCTGTAATCTGAGTGAATAGATCTTATGTTATATCTTCTATTACCACAATAGGATCTTCATCAAGTTTAATTTTTCATTAGTCATTGATGACTGAGGCTTAATGTTACCTTTTGTACGAATTGGAATTAAAGTGATTTTTATTTGATTTCTCGTGATGATTAAGTCACAAAAGAAAGGATTTAAATAGAACTTTGTACCAAATAATAAAGTCCTGCAGCGGAATTCCGCTGCAGGACTTTATCATTTGGTCAGTGAAATTATAATGTTGAGAGGGAATATTATTCTTCCGGTTTATGAATTAGCGGTCTTAGGATAGATAGCCTTGGGATTAACGGGAAGCTTAATCTGATTTTCGCCATCACGCATCGGCTTCTTCATGAGTTTGGCCGTCTGCATTTTCTCCATACGCGATTTCATTTTAGCCTTGGCAGCTTCGCGGTTCTGCTCAAATATCTTGTACTGCTCGGGAGTAAGAATCTGCTTCACTTCGCTGTCAAACTTCTCCATAGCAGCCTTACGCTCGGCCTGCATCTTAGCTTTTCCTTCCTCAGTACGTGCCTTTTCAGCAGCCTTTGTAGCTTCCTTTGCGGCTTTCTTACGAGCCTTCATATCGCTACGCAGAGCATCTATTTTAGTCTGCTGCTCAGCAGTCAGTGTGATACCGGCAAACATGTCAGGTTTCTGGCCATGCTCTTTCTTGCCGGCATGGTGACCGTGACCTTTTCTTTCTTTACCATCCTTGTCCTTACGGTCGCAATGCTTATTTTCTTTGCAGCACTGTTCAGTCTTGGTGTCATCAGCAGCACGCATGGGAGCGGCGTTAGCGGTTGCGGTTGCGAATATAGTTGCAGCTACGAAAGCCATACCAAAAATCATCTTTTTCATGTCTGTGTACGTTTTTATTTCTTTATTACTAAATATACAATATGCAATCACAATTAGCAATCACAAAATTTACTGACACGCTTTGGTCAACTTATCTTAGCAGTTGTCAGCGCCTTTGCACTTGATACGACATATTGACTCCTGTAGCGAACGAAAGTTTAACCCGTTTTTTCGATATAACATCACTTAACAATTCTCATAATTACCTAATTTTTATTCTTTATATTGTTTACAAGCTGATAATAGGACAATTACACACATAAGAACACCCTATTACCTATTTAAGTCTTAACATAATATTAACATATTCTTTTAATTAAGTCATTTGGTCACTATGTAAGAAAAAACTATATTTGCGTCTGTAATTACTCTTTCCTACATGTAACTTTAATATCTTACCACGAAATCTTACAACAGCCAATAAACAATGATACCAATTTTCGCCCTGTTAATAGCTGCAGCAGCTTCTACTCCAGCATTTGACGATAACTTTGTCGACCGCACACTACGTATAGATTATCAGTTATGTGGCGACAAGTCAGCACAGCATATATTCTTAGCCGGCATGAAAACTGATTCCGTATGGGCAGGCCGACGCCACCGCCTTACCGAATTACCGCTCGAAGGACGCGGACAACTTACCATGACCTCAGCCGAAACCGGTGATACACTATATCGCACCTCATTCTGTTCCCTGTTCAACGAATGGCTTGACACTGATGAAGCAGCCTCTGTACCACGAGCATTTGAACACACTGTACTTGTACCTATGCCTAAAGAGACTGTTAACATTACTCTTACGCTTACAGATCCATATCGTAAACCCACAGTAACGCTTTCACACTCTGTCAACCCGAACGATATACTCATTGACCGAACAACTTATGTTCTTCCGCCCTACCGCTACCTGCATCAAGGCAATACACCGGATAAAGCTATTGATGTGGCTATACTTGCAGAAGGTTACTCACACGACCAGCTCGAACTTTTCTATGCCGATGCTCTTACAGCCGTAGAATCGATACTTAGTCACCGACCTTTTGCAGACAACAAAGACAACTTTAATTTTATTGCCGTAGCTTCGACAACCGACACTAACGATGTAAGCCGGCCTAAAGACGGACAATGGACCGACTCGGCTTTCGGTTCGCACTTCAGCACTTTTTATTCTGACCGTTATCTAACCACACCGCATGTATTTGCTGTTAACGATGCTTTGCGCGGCATACCATACGAACATATTATAATCTTAGCCAATACACCCGAATACGGAGGAGGGGGTATCTATAATTCCTATACTCTGACCACATCGCGCCACGATGCATTCCGACCGGTAGTGACACATGAATTCGGCCACAGTTTCGGAGGTCTGGCTGACGAATACTTCCATGACAACGAAGTCTATACAAATGAATATCCTCTTGATGTAGAACCATGGGAAAGAAATGTCACCACACTTGCTGACTTTAAAGATAAATGGGAAAGCCTTATAGAAGCGGATACACCGATACCTACAACTATATCGGAGACAGATACAAATCCTACAGGGGTATATGAAGGAGGAGCATACGTTGCCAAAGGTGTTTATCGTTCTACTCCTGACTGCCGGATGAAAACCAATACAGCTACCCACTTCTGTCCGGCATGTCAGCTTGCACTGACACGGCTTATAGACTTTTATACACGCTGAAAAACGACACCAAAAAATGCACGGTCCCCAAGTTGAGGCCGTGCAGACTAAATAAACATATTTAAATAAAAAACTTCCGGGAGCTGTCACAGCTGCCGGAAGCACCAGTCATAAATTCATTTTGCTTAGGGAGGGTGAAAGATGGGTCTCGAACCCACGACCTACGGAACCACAATCCGTCGCTCTAACCAACTGAGCTACA
>CAMWKC010000104.1 GCA_947174735.1 uncultured Porphyromonadaceae bacterium | reverse complement strand
GCTGACACACCAGTTCAACCATATCATCAACACGGGCATTACGGATGTTTTTACGTGCTATCGTGACTGCCTCGGGATCTATGTCACCGCCATATATTTTATAGGCAAACTCGCGTTCTTCCGAGTCGTCGTTATAAATCTCTTCAAAGAGTTCTTTATCGAAATCAGGCCATTTCTCAAATGCGAAATGCTCTCGATAGACTCCCGGATTGATATTGGCGGCTATCAGGGCAGCTTCGATAAGGAAAGTTCCCGAGCCGCACATCGGGTCAACAAAGTCGCTTTCGCCACGCCAGCCGGTCTTCATTATGATACCGGCAGCAAGCACTTCGTTGATGGGTGCCTCAGTCTGTTCGATACGATAGCCGCGTTTGCTCAAAGGCTCGCCGCTTGAGTCGAGCGAAATAGTGACACGGTTGTCCGAGATATGAACGTTAAGTAACACATCGGCACCGCTGACGCGAATTGAAGGACGACGTCCGAGTTTATCGTTGAAGTGATCGACAATACCATCTTTCACACGGTAAGTCACGAAGCGCGAATGAGTAAACTCGGCACTGTTGACCGTAGAATCGATGGCGAAAGTAGAATCGGGTCCCATGAACTCGCTCCAGTCGAGGTCGCGTACGGCATCGTAAAGCTCATCGGGGTCATTGGCGATGAATCTGACGATAGGCTTCAGAATACGCAATGCCGTGCGGCAGCACATATTGGCCTTGTACATCAGTTCGAGGTCTCCCTCGAACGACACCATGCGGTTGCCCAGTTCGACGTTCTGCGCGCCCAGGCCGATGAGTTCGTCGCGCAGGACATCTTCAAGGCCCTGGAATGTCTTGGCGACCATGGGGAATGTCTTCTCCATCTTTGCTGTGTAGTTGATATGTAGTGATTTTGTATATGAATCAGCTTTATTATGTGTACGGCTTATCAATCATCAACATCACCGAAGTCGAATGTTATAGACTGGCCGCCGCTTCCGTCCTGGTCACGTGTGGGCTGGGGGTCGGGTTCTTTGTTAAGTCGTTCGAGTGAGGCGTTGAAGCTTGGCGGACGGTTGAAGGCCGGAGTCATTTCGATACGGGTGATGACATCGTGGTCGTCAAACTGGCCGGGTTTAAGCACAGCATATTTGAGACGTGCCGTGTTCTGTCGCTGACGCACTATCTTGGACTGACCGTAGACTTCGGCTATACGGGCATCGGCGTCTTCCATTTGTGGTTTGGATTCGGTTACAGGTCCGTCGTCAGCAGTCATGACTATCTTTGTACCGTTATTCTGACCTTTACCTTGTTTGCCGTCTTCGTTGTCATTATCCCGCAAAGTAACATCGAAGCCAGAGGCCAGTACGGTAATCTTGACATCTTCACCTACGGCAGGATCGTCTGCGATACCCCATTTGACGTCTATGCTTGACGGCAGCTTAGAGGTAAAGTGGGTAATTTCGTTGATTTCCTCGGCACGTACCGGGTGGGCACAACTTCGCGAACATGTGAATTTAAGAAGCAGACGTTGTGATGTATTGATGTCGTGGGCTTTAAGCAAAGGTGAGTGTAAGGCGTTGTTAATAGCCTCTGAGATACGATGCTCGCCACTTCCGTAGGCTGTCGAGATGATGGCCGTGCCGCTATCTTTGAGTGTTGTCTTAACATCTTCAAAGTCTACGTTGATGTAACAGCGCTCAGATATGATCTCCGATATCGAACGTGCTGCGTTGGCCAAAGTGTCATCAGCCTTTTCGAAGGCATTGAAAAAGTTAAGATCAGGGTATAATTCAATAAGATTCTCATTGTTGATTACCAGCAGGGCATCGACATGTTTTCTCATCTCTGCAGCACCGTCAAGCGCTTTGATGATTTTTTGTTTACCCTCGAACTGGAAAGGAACGGTGACAATACCTATAGTCAACATACCCGAATCTTTAGCCAGGCGGGCTATAACCGGGGCAGCTCCGGTACCGGTACCTCCACCCATACCGGCGGTGATGAAAACCATTTCTGTAGGAGCTGTAAAGAGAGTGCGTAGTTCCCCTTCGGAGGCTTCGGCACATTGGCGACCTACCGCAGGTTTGTTGCCGGCACCGAGACCACGTGTCACTTCATATCCGATCATCATACGCTGAGGCACGTCAGACATTTCCAGCGCCTGTTTGTCAGTGTTGACCACTACAAAGTTGACGTTGGGAATGTTCTGCCTGAACATATAGTTGACGGCATTACCGCCGCCGCCCCCTACACCTATCACTTTGATGATGGCCGGGTCCGCGTCGTTGATGAATGCTGTGGGATCGCCTATGTTTTCGAGGGTTTCATCCATATTAAGAAGTTATTACTCGCAGTGCGCCGTTGTGTGGCGTCCGAGGCGAGATGTTGGGGATAAGAGGAAGCACGAGCATCATGGTTTTAGTCGAGCAGATCTGACTCATCGTCTTCAGGTGGAGAAAACAGATTTGTGATACGTCGTTTAAAGCCTTCAAACAGACTCCGTTTGTGAGGCTTAACACGGACTGTCGGTTCTTCTCTTTCGACAGCTGCGCGAGTCTGTACGGGCTGTCCCTGCAACGGCTGCTGGGGCTGCTGAGATTGCTGGGGCTGTTGTGGTTGACCCGTAGGTTGGGATTCTCTACGTTCTTCAAGACAGTCGGTCTGTGAAAGAGTAGCAGCAGCGTAAGCTATGCTTATCACTTCGAGGCTCTCGATACCAGGATTATTTTCCGAATCTTCGATGTAGATGATACCTTCCGGCAATTTTCCTATAGAGACATGGAGATTGCTTTGCTGAGCTAACAATTCAGTCATGCGTGCTAACTTACAGCCTCCGCCTATGACTTTCATACCGCCTGAAAGATCGGAATCTTTCAGGCTGGCATAGACCATCTGTTCGACAACGTTGGCTACAATCTCTTCGGCACGGGCTACAACAAGATTGTTGACATCCTGTACTTTCAGTCCGTTAAGATTATGAACCGCACTCTGAGAGATGGCTATTGCATTACCTGAAAGAGTTTTTATCTCTTCGGCACGCTCTTCAAGCAAATTGAGTGTTGTGAGGTCGCGTGTGATGTTACGCCCCCCTAAGGGTATAGTAGCGAAGTATTGCAGACCACCGTTCTTATATATACTGACGGTAGTTGTCTCTGCCCCCATATCCACCAACATACAACCAAGGCGTTTCTCCTCGGGCTTGAGTATGAGATGGGCAGTCGCCAGAGCCGTTACCACGAAACGTTCAATTTTTATACCGGCTTTTTCGGTTATAGTACGCGAGAGATTACGTTTGATTTCCGGACGGCAGACTATAAGATCAAATGAACCTTTAATACGGTTGCCGATCTGACCGATAGGATTACGGGTTTCGGTCTTTCCGACAGTAAATATACCGGGTACAGCGTCAACTACCTCCAATGACGAATCGATAGCTTTTTTTAGAGCTTCGTCACGAAGGCGCATTATTATATCCTGAGTAATTTCAGTATCCTCCTGCAGGGTAAGGCTTGCCTCGGAAGATATGCTTCGTATCGACCGTCCCGACAGACCTACAAACAGTCGTCCCACTACTCGCGGGGCTACTCCGGCCTTACGTTCCAGCTTATTTATAATACGTGCTATGCGCGTAGAGGTCTCTTCAAGGTTCTGTATGTTGCCGTAGCGGACACTCTCGACACATTTCTCTTGTTCAAGAGCTATGATATCAAGGTCTCCACGGCCACTGGTTTTGCCGATGGCGCCTATTATTTTAGAGCTGCTTATTTCGATAGCAGCTATGTAACGGTCATTGTTCATGTGGCGCTGCTTTGGGTAGTGGTTGGTGTAGATGTATCAGGGTTACTGGCAGGTACAGACGTCCGGTTAGTAACTTTAACCTGCGCCGCAGTTGACTCGGCCTTCGGCTTTGAGGTACCTGTTGAGGTTGTAGCGGTACCTGATGCTGAGGGAGTATCGTCGTCACCAGTAGGTAAGGTTGCCTCCTCGGGGTCGTACTCTTCAATATAAGTGGCACTATGTATCAACGGTTTCTTATCACGCCGCGTGGCTACTACCTGACCGCGGAAACGTACAGAAATAGTATCGTATGTTTCCCATCCCTTATACGGGAGTACCTTACGGTACATGGCTTTAAGTGCATCTCGCTTCTCGGACAGCCTTGTAGTGTCGCCGAAGTTGATGAGATGGCCGTGTATGCGTGGTACCAGCAGCAGGTTATCAGCGTCTTTAGCCTCGATCATAGCCACCAGTTGACTCATAAAGGGATCAGAGGCTATGAACCGTGTCAGTGGTAGCACGGTTGTGGCAGGAAAGTTCTCTGTAAAGTCTCCCTTCACTACCGGTACATCGACAAAGAAGTGAGCGTTTGAGTCGATACGTTTGCCGGTACGGTTAATGTAGTAACTACCTTTCGAATCGAATATACGTACTTCGGGACGCATAGGCACGATATCGATACGAAGATAGTGGTCTGATGTTATTACACATTCGACGGTCTCAAAGTTGCTCAGACGGCTAAGATAATCTTCGATAGCCTGTGTGTTGATACGGTTCGTGGATATACCTTTAATTTTTCCTTCGTATGCTGCGAGATGTGCCAACACACCGGCCTGAGTAGTCGAGTCGGAGAGAAGGTCGCTTTCGACACGTACCTCGATACCGGCACAGGTGTGACGCTCGGCTTCATCGCCGGCCCACACCGCAACCCACCCTGCGTATATTAGCAGCAGAGTGAGTATCAGCCATTTGAGAAGTGTCTTGCGCATATACTTATACTGTCGTTGCCTCAAGAATCCGCTTGATATCGGGTAGCAGAACGTCCAGATCCGCAGCACCCAACGTCATTAGGATTTCAAAGTTAGTATTTTTTACTTTATCAAGCAAATCATTGCGCTTACAAAAAGATGAATCTGCATTTTTAACCTGTTTCAGAATCATACCTGAGTCTACTCTGGGTATAGGTTTTTCACGTGCCGGATAGATTTCGGTAAGTATCACTTCATCAGCTGAAGAGAGTGCTTTTGCAAATCCATCCGCAAAGTCACGGGTACGTGTGTAGAGGTGTGGCTGAAAAATCACACTGAGTCGTCGCCCGGGATATAATTTGCGGACTGATTTGATTGAAGCTTCAACTTCACCGGGACTGTGGGCATAATCGTCAATGAGAACATGCCCGTCTGCGTTGTCAATACCGTTAAGCCATACCTCAAACCTACGTTTGGCACCCTTGAATGTTGCCAGTCCGTTGCGTACGTCACTGACTGTAGCCCCTGCTGTTAGTGCGGCAGCTGCGGCTGCAACGGCATTGTCGATATTTATAGCTACCGGCACACCGGGGCTAAGGCCTTCGATGCGCAGACCTCCGGGACCTTCAAGTGTGAAGGTAAGCGAACCTGGTGCATAATTTATATCAGTGGCATGCCAGTCAGCTTTCGGGTCAGTAGCTGAGTAAGTCTGTAATTTTACTCCGGCTGTTAGTCTCGGCTTTAGTTTTAGTCCGGTATGCAGCAGGAGAAGTCCTCCAGGACGTATTAGTTCAGTAAAGTGTGCAAAACCTTCAAGATAGCCTTTTTCATCTCCATAGATATCAAGATGGTCAGGATCTGTAGAGGTGATGATGGCTATCGTGGGAGTGAGGTGGTGAAATGACCGGTCATACTCATCCGCTTCGATGACTGCCCAGCTGTCGGGCTTGCCAAGTACGAGATTACTGCCGGTATTGCGCAGTATACCACCGAGAAAGGCATTACAACCTTGCGGTGTATTACGCAGTATATTGGCTATCATTGATGAGGTAGTGGTCTTACCGTGTGACCCTGCCACACAGATAGCTTGTGAATGTCGTGTGATACGGCCTAACAGAGCAGCACGTTTTATCATCTCAAAGCCGTTGGTTTTGAAATGACACAGCAACGGACTGTCATCCGGAACAGCCGGAGTATAAACCACCAGAGTTTTTTCCGGATTATCGAAACCTTCTGGTAAAGCCTCCGGTGAGTCGGTATGGCTTATCAGAGCTCCTTCCTCGCAGAGTGCGCGGGTCAGAGGTGTATCCGCACGGTCATAACCGGCTACCCTGGCACCCTTAGCTAAATAATAGCGCACCAGATTGGCCATACCTATACCGCCGGCACCTACGAAATAAAGGGCAGTAGGTACACTGTCTGTATTATATATCATAGCTTTATATCAGAATTGTGAGATGTCACGATACGTTTCACCTCGTTGGCTATGAGTTTATCACTGTCATGGTGAGCCATAGCCGAGATTGCTTTTGACATAGATTCAAGACGTTGCTTATCACGAGCTAATGATACCAATACTCCGGGCAGTATGTGCCGACACTCATCATCGGTTACCAGAATAGCAGCTCCCTTGTCGGAAAGGGCACGTGCGTTCTTGGTCTGATGGTCCTCAGCTACATTAGGTGAAGGAACCAGTACAACTGGTTTGCCAAGTAGTTCGAGCTCGCTTATTGCACCGGCTCCGGCACGCGAAACTACCAATGTCGCTGCGGCGTAAGCCGAGGCCATATCATTAAGAAACTCAGTCACCACTACACCTTTGAGACCTTTTGCTGCTTTTAGTCCGCGGTTACCGAAATTTTTTCCGGTCTGCCATATCACCTGTAAACCGTGAGCTATGAGAGTGGTTATGTGTTTTTCCATGGTCTCATTGAGCGTCAGGGCACCCAGACTACCGCCCGTGACGAGTACGGTTGGACGATCTGGGTCAAGTCCGAACGAAAGTCGAGCCTCACCGGGAGTCAGGTGGCATTTCAGCAAATCTTTACGTACCGGATTACCGGTGATAATTATTTTATCGGCTGGAAAAAAGCGTTCACCTCCTTCGTAAGCCATACAGATTGCCTCAGCCTTTTTGCCGAGCAGTTTGTTGGTGACTCCGGGATAAGAATTCTGCTCCTGCAGAAGTGTCGGAACACCGGCACGCTGAGCAGCCTTCAGAGTCGGTCCGGAAGCATAACCGCCAACCCCTATCGCAATATCAGGTTTAAAATCACGCACTATGCGACGTGCTCTGAGTATGCTACGACATAGTTTCATTACTACACTGATATTGCGCCACAGGTGTTTGCGGTCAAACCCGGCTACGGGAAGACCTATTATCTCATATCCCGCCGCAGGAACGCGTTCCATTTCCATACGGTCTTCGGCTCCTACAAAGAGTATCTCGGCGCCATAACGTTCTTTGAGTATATTGTCTATCGAGAGCGCTGGGAAGATATGTCCTCCCGTACCGCCTCCGCTTATCAGCACGCGCAGGCGTCCCGGTTTACGGGTGGTTGACTGTGTCATATATTTGTGGGTTGCTTATTATTATTCTGCCGGGGTATAGCCGGTAGCATTGGCGGCATGCAAGTCGGCTGGCAATACATGGGCTTCGACTTTCATCTGCTTCTTATCACCG
>CAMWKC010000103.1 GCA_947174735.1 uncultured Porphyromonadaceae bacterium | reverse complement strand
CCCCTCACACTCTCCCTCCATGCCTCCCCTCACGCCCTCCCTGTGTGCCTCCTGGTTTTGTGTGCGAGCTTCAGCTCGCCTCCTCCGTGCCTCCTGGTCCCCCGTGCCTCCTGGTTCTGTGTGCGAGCTTCAGCTCGCCTCCATTCCTTATCCTGAATTATGACTCCCATCTTCCTTATAGGCTATATGGGTTGCGGCAAGACTACTCTTGGCCGCGCTCTTGCCAGGGCCACAGGTCGCCCTTTCTATGATCTGGATTTCTATATCGAGCAGCGTTTCCGCTCTTCGGTAAGCCGGCTTTTTGAGCAGCGTGGCGAAGATGGCTTTCGTCAGCTTGAAAAAGCCATGCTGCGTGAGGTCGGCGAGTTTGATAACGCCATTATCTCCTGCGGAGGCGGCACACCGTGCTTCTTTGATAATATGGATTATATGCTCGCACGCGGACGCGTAGTGTGGCTTCAGGCCACTCCCGAACGCCTGTGCGAACGCCTTGCCGTCAGTCGTAGCCGCCGTCCTTTACTCAGTGCTCTCTCTGACAGTGAGCTGCTCGATTTCATCAAGCGCGGGCTTGAAGCGCGTCGGCTGTATTATGAACGTGCGTCAGCCGTATTTGACAGTACGCAGCTCGAAAACCGTCGTCAGATTTCGGACAGCGTAAGCCGTTTCCTATCTGTTCTATGTAGTGAAGGCACAACGTAATCCTGCCGATACTCCAAATATGTGGGTCGGATAGACTCTTTTTAGGCTTTTTCAAGCCAAAAGTTGGCCGGATTGATTTTTTTTGGTAATTTCGCTTCGCCGGGCGACGTATAATCCGTACCCGTGTCTATGACCTTATAACAGCCACGAATCATGACCCACGACAATTCATGCGACCAGCTTCAGCCTCAGATGGCTCTGGCAGATATTCCTGTCGGCGATGCCGGCATTACCATTGCCCTTATCGGCAATTATCCTGATACTGATGAGACACGTATGTTACTTACTCCCGAAGCTTGCGGTCTGCTGACCTCAGCAGGGATAAAGGTCTATATGGAGACAGGCGCCGGTGTGGATGTAAGCTTCACCGATGATAATTACGCTGAGTATGGCGTTAAAATCGTTACTCGCGATGAGGCTCTGAAGCTGCCGATAGTCCTGTCATACGCTCCGCTGCGTGTGGATGATATACGCAAGATGACTAACGGTGCCACTCTGTTATGTATGATGGCTTCGGAATTGTTTGATGTCGAAGTTATAAAGTGTCTGCTTGAATGTCAGATAACACTCGGCTGTTTCGACAATATGCTCAGCCATAACGATGAACCTGTTTTTGCCAATATTATAGACGAAATCAACGGTCGTGCCGCAGTCATGTATGCGCAGGACTTCCTGTCGTTTACCGGCGGGGGCAAAGGTGTGTTGTTGGCCGGTGGTATCGGTATCAATCCTTGTGAAGTGTTACTGATAGGCGAAGGTAATGATGTCTGTGCCGCTGCCAAAGCTGCAAGAGCTGCGGGTGCATACGTCACGATTATGAATAATGACATATCTGCTCTTCAGCTGGCTAAGGAGGTATGCGGTGAAACTGTCAACTGTCTCGCTATTCATCCCAAGGTGCTTTATAATAAGGTGAAATCGGCAGATGTCATTTTCATGGCTCCGTGTACGCGTCCGTTCGAGTTCCCCAAACATCTGTCTGTTGCGCTGAAGGATTCGGCTTTTGTGCTTAATTTTGAAGAGACTCAGCCCTCTATCTCCGTACCTCGCACAGTCGCTATGGCTGTATCGAATGTACTGGTCAATTTCTTTGATGAGATGTCTCTCAAGGGGGGTATAGATTCTATGCTTGCCACTACACCCGGTATGCAGTATGGTATAGTTACTTACCGTGGCAAACTGGTCGATAAACTTATAGGTTCATATACAGCTTTGCCCAGCGTCGACATAACAATGATGCTGTCGGCTTCCAACTGACGTGCTGCTGCATGTAGTACCTTCGGTGAGATGGGGCGGACCGCAGCGCTATGCTCTTGATATATGCCGCTATTATGCCGGTTCGGCGGGGTGGCGTGTCGAGGCTGTGACATGTGACGCCCTTGCGGTAGATACTTTGTTCAGAAAGGCGGATATACCCTTGCATCATGCTCCTTTGGGTGGACTAACTGATTTTTCGACTCCTGTTATACTCGGTCGTATAATGGCTGATATGCCTCAGGGGGAACCGAACATCGTGCATGTGCACCGTTATCGTGATGCTTTTGCAGCTCTTGTGGGGCGTCATATCTCACACCGCCATGATGTGCGTGTGATAATGACGCGCCATACTGTTGAACGGGCACGTGATTCATTGCTTTACCGTTCTATATATCCGCGTCTGGACGCTCAGATTTTTGTATCGCAGGCCGCTTTGGAACGTTTCATGGCTACATGGCGCCACAAACGACACCCTATACCTCTCGAACGTCTGCATGTGATTCATAATTCCCTTTTTCTTCATGATGATTTCCGGCCTGTGCCTCCTCCGTCGCGTGGGCCGGTCACGGCTATGTATCATGGGCGTCTCACTTCCGGCAAGGGACTTGAGACGCTCATTGATGCTATGGTATTGCTGCGTGACACGAGCTTGAGACTGCGTATCGTAGGTTCCGGACCGCCGGATTTCGTTGATGAGTTGCGTCGCCGTGCTCTCACACGCGGTGTTAATGACAAAATCGACTGGCACCGCCATACCGCTGACCCTATGCCGCTTATAGCCGAGTCGCACTTCGGTGTGCTTCCTTCTTTACGCCGTGAAGGCTGCGGGCTGGCCAATATCGAATATATGGCTAACGGACGCCCGCAGATTTCGACTGCCAACGGTGCCCAAGGCGAATATCTCGCCAACGGCTTAGACGCCCTTCTTGTCCCCGTAGCCGACACACAGGCTTTAGCCGCTGCCATGCGCACTCTGGCTACTGACTCCTCCCTGCGCGACCGCATGGGCTCTGCCGCTCGCGCTACCTACGACAACCGCCTCGCCTGGCCCTTCTTCGCCGCCGCCCTCCGCCGCGCTTATACTCTCTGAGTCTTATAAGTCCTATAAGTTTGATAAGTCGTATAAGTTCGATAAGTCTTATAATTCTTATAAGTTCGATAAGTCGTATAAGTTTTATAACTCTTATAAGTCATATAAGCCGTTCCTCCTCCGGCGTGCCTCCTGGTTCTGTGCGCGAGCTTCAGCTCGCCTCTTTCAGCCCGCTGTTCCTCCTCCGGCGTGGCCCCGGGCCCTGTGCTCATGCTTGAGCTCGCCGTCCCCAACGCCGATCCTCATCCGGCGTGCCGTCTGGTTCTGGGCGCGAGCTTGAACTCGCCTCTTTCCGCCTGTTGTTCCTCCTCCGGCGTGCCTCCTGGTTCTGTGCGCGAGCTTGAGCTCGCCTTTTTCCGCCTGTTGTTCCTCCTCCGGCGTGCCTCCTGGTTCTGTGCGCGAGCTTCAGCTCGCCTCTGCTCGCCCTCAGTGTGCATCCAGCCAGTTAGTAGCCACTCCGCATGAAGCAGTCAGCCTTACCCGGCCCTTGTAAGCCGTTTCCATGCCTTTGACCACGAGCTCCTGCATCTCGGCCAGCTCTTCCGGCACCACATCGAAGTTAAGCTCATCATGCACCTGCATTATCATGCGTGAGCGCAGTCCTCGGCGTCTCATCTCATCAGCAATGTCAACCATAGCCCGCTTGATAATGTCGGCGGCCGAACCCTGTATCGGAGCATTAATAGCATTACGCTCGGCATAACCACGCACAGTCTGATTACGGCTGTTGATGTCCGGCAGACGACGTTTACGCCCTATACGTGTCGATACGTAGCCTTGTCTGCGAGCCGTCTCTATCGACTCCTGCATGTATCTGTGTATAGTAGGGAAAGTAGCGAAATAATTATCGATAAGTTCCTTCGCTTCGCCACGCGGTATAGCTAACCGTGATGACAGACCGAAGGCAGATATGCCGTATAATATACCGAAGTTAGCAGTCTTGGCATGACGCCGCTGGTCAGCTGTTACCTCCTCAGGGGTGGTATGATATATCTTGGCAGCAGTTATGGCATGTATGTCTTTATCATTGGCAAAAGCATCAAGCATGATGGCATCATTGGCAAAATCAGCTACCAGACGCAGTTCTATCTGTGAATAGTCAGCCGATAGAAACAGATGTCCCTCATCAGCTATGAAAGCCCGGCGTATCTCACGTCCCTCGCCGTCGCGCACAGGGATGTTCTGAAGATTCGGATTCGATGAAGATATACGCCCGGTAGCAGTCACAGTCTGATTATAGTTAGTGTGTACCTTACCGGTAGCAGGATTTATATTCTGAGGCAGCGCTGTCAGATAGGTAGTCAGAAGTTTCTTCAGTTGTCGCCATTCAAGTATGAGCGAGACGATAGGGTGTTTGTGCGCCACACTCTCAAGTATATCCTCGCTGGTACTATACTGTCCTGTCTTAGTCTTTTTGGCCTTGGTGTCGAGTTGCAGTTTGTCGAAAAGTATTTCACCTACTTTTGCCGGAGAGCCTACATTGAATACCTCCTCGGCGAGAGCATAGATGTCCTGTTCGAGAGCTTCGATACGTCGCTCCATATCACCTGCAGCTTCGTCAAGCGCTGTGACATCGATACGTACGCCGGTCAGTTCCATTTCGGCCAACACACGCGATAAAGGGAGCTCCATACTGTGCAGCAGGTCATTCATGCCTTCGGCTTCGACATCGGCCTGCAGCGGTTCGCGCAGACGCAGGATGAGGTCAGCTATCTCGCAGCCCCAGGGTGTTATGTGTTCGGTGGTGATAAGACTGTATAGCAGTCCTTTGCTGCCGCGAGGTGCTTTTAGGTCAGGTGTGGGAACAGCCGGAACATCATGTTTCAGATATATGGCTGACAGATTTCCTATGCTATGACGCATTTCGGGCTGTAACAGATAGTGAGCCAATGACACATCATAATAATTGGCTAATGCTTCAGCCTGGTCGGTACGGGCGCGTGCTGCAAGCACATAGTCGCGTTTGGCCTGTGTTGTAACCTTCTCTATATCCCGGCGTGCCATCAGATCAAGCACCCAGGCTTGTCCGAGACCGAATTCCGAAGGTATATAGGCAGCGTGACCTTCATCCCATGCTACGGCAGTACCGGTCCAGTGAGCCGTCATATCGTTTTCGCCGTCGGCTAACAGCACTATCGCGCATCTTGCAACTGCTGAGAGTTCGTCTGAAAGCCTATTAAGCTCCTCTTGTGTGGTTACAGCGCGGTAATCAAGTCCGATATGTTCTATTTCTACAAGACGCTCCTGTGTAGCCTCACGACCACGACCGCCGTCAAGTTCTTCGTCGCTGAACAGACTCATACCGCCGGACTGTACCTGACGCATAGATGCCGGAGTTTTGCCTTCTGCTTCGTCAAGACGTCGTTCCACACGCTGACGCAGCTGATTGAACTCCATATCTCTGAATATGGCCCACAGTTTTTCGCGGTCAGGTTTGCCTAAACGTAAATCATCAGGGTCTATATCCACAGGTACATCGGTTATGATGGTAGCTAAATAGTGCGAATCGCGTATTTGCTGTGCGTTCTCTTCTATCTTCTTTTTAAGCGCTCCCTTCAGTGTGGCGGTAGAAGCAAGAAGATGCTCTACATCACCGTATTCCTGTATCAGTTTAACGGCTGTTTTTTCGCCTACACCGGGACAGCCGGGTATATTGTCTATTTTATCACCCATAAGCGCGAGCAGATCAATGACCTGTTCCGGGCGTTTAAGACCGTATTTACGGCATATCTCTTCTTCACCGCGTATCTCAAAGTCCTGACCGCGATAGGAGGGTTTGTATTGTAGCACATTGGGACCCACTAACTGACCGAAATCCTTGTCAGGAGTCATCATATAGGTAGTGAATCCTTTGGTAGCTGCCCGTTTGGCGAGTGTGCCTATCACGTCGTCGGCCTCGTAGCCTTCCACTTCTACCAGATGTATGCCGTAAGCGTGTATTATCTCTTTGATTATAGGTATGGCGAGAGTGATGTCTTCCGGCTGTGCCTCACGTTCGCTTTTATAGGCTTCGTATGCTTCGTTGCGGAATGTCGGACCGGGCGGATCGAAGCATACAGCTATGTGTGTGGGCCGTTCTTTGCGCAACACCTCTTCGAGGGTGTTGACAAATCCGAACACCGCCGACGTGTTGAAGCCGTCGCGCCGCTTGCGCGGAGCGTTGATCAGAGCATAGTAAGCTCTGTATATCAATGCAAAGGCATCGAGCAGGAATAGTCGTTTCTCGTTCATACTTTTTATTTGTTTGCGCTAATTTAACAATTTCCTATGGCTTACATATAAGAAACACCGAATTATTTATTAATTTTGCCCCCATATTTGACGTATGAATACCCTTGACCTCGTACAGCGACGCCTCGAACCGGAATTGCGGGAGATGAATCAGATCATCACCCGCTCGCTGGCTACACCCAACCGGCTGATGAACCATATCGTGACCACGTATCTGCAGACCAAAGGTAAGCAGATACGGCCCATTGTGGTGTTACTGAGTGCCAAGCTCTTCGGTGAGGTCAATGATCATGTGCTTCATGCCGGGGCAGCCCTTGAAATGCTGCATAATGCCTCGCTCATACATGACGATATAGTCGATGAGACTAAGACCCGTCGTTCGATGCCTACTATCAACGCAGTCTGGGATAACCATATCGCTGTGCTTGTAGGTGACTTCTTTGTGTCGAATGCTCTGGCTGCCGGTATCTGTACCGGTAATATATCCATAATAGCTGCTCTTTCAGACTTAGGTCGCGAATTGTCGTTGGGTGAAATCGACCAGATATGTAACGTGCGTGACCACCTCCTTGACGAACCCAGCTATTTCAATATGATACGTCAGAAAACAGCTTCACTGTTTATGAATTGCGTCAAAATGGGTGCCGAGGCCGTAGGTGCTCTTCCTGCCGACTACGAGCCTATGGTACAATACGCCGAACTGCTGGGTCTCTGTTTTCAGATAAAAGATGATGTCTTTGACTATTTTGAAAGCCGCCACATCGGCAAACCCACAGGCAACGACCTCCGCGAAGGCAAAGTAACCCTTCCTCTCCTCTACGCACTTGCCAACGGCCCGGCTGACGAAGCAGCCCGGCTGAAAGCTCTTCTCCGCCGCGGTGACCTCACCGACGACGAAATAGCCCTTATGATAGACTTCGCCAAAGCCAACGGCGGCATCGAATACGCCTTCGACACCATGCACACCCTCCAGGCCCGTGCCGACGCCCTCATCGCCCCCTTCCCCGACAGCCGCTGGAAAGACTCCTTCCGCGACATCTTCGATTTCATCATCGCCCGCGACCGCTGACCCCACCTCCTGCCCAAAGCCAACCTAACCCGCTCCTTTCCCCTCTCCCCCTCCGCCTATCTCCTC
>CAMWKC010000102.1 GCA_947174735.1 uncultured Porphyromonadaceae bacterium | reverse complement strand
TCTGTAGGCGTGGTTGGGGATGTGTTTCGGGGGATATATATATGCGCTAATATGTGGCCTCGTGTTTATTTTGTTGTTTCTTATTATCTTTTTTTCTTTTTGGTATGATTTATCGATCTGTTTTGTTGCCAGCATCGCCGTTATCAAGGCGCATGCGTAGGAGAGATATTTTACGGTTGAGCATCTTTACCTTCAATTCAAGATGTTCGGCAGTGCTTTGGGCATCGTAGAGACGCCATGTCTCAGCTATGGCTTTCTGGCGTGCCGCAGGCAGAGTCAAAGTTGAGGCTACGTAGCCCGAAGGCTGCAAAAATTCTATCTTTACTTTGCCTTCCGGTGCGAGAGCTATAACACGTCCTACCGAGTCGGCAGCCGCTCCGCTGAAAGCCACAGTATTGTAACCTGCATGCCGGTAATTGAGCGCCTGGTCGTATGGTACGACTGCTGTGGTAGCTGACCCGGCGGGTGTGACAGCACGTAACTGACAATAAGTGTTGCCACTCAGAGCTGAGAGTAATTCAAAGCCTTCACCTTCAGTGATACGGGCTGCTAATCCGGTAGCTGTCAGAGGCAGTTGTCCGGCGAGGGAATTAGCCAGCGTGTAACCTTCCACTTCGCGTGGGTTGTTAATGTGTCTGAAACCCTGAAGCATATCACCGACTGCGCTATGGAGTGAATCGATACGTGTCTGAATAGACGTTATCTCAGTCTGTGTGTCGGTTATCGAATCAGCCAGTGACAAAATCCAGTTTTTATGTTCGGAAGGCGGATTTTTCTGATCCTGACCTCCGGAACAACCTGCTGTTAAAGCTGCTAAAAGCGTAGCGATACTTACAAGTGACAAATATCTGTGTCGTCGTGACATTAGTGAGGGGATTGAGGGATTTATATATTCTGCTTTATACACGCTCTACGGCTTTAACACCTTT
Organism: uncultured Porphyromonadaceae bacterium; assembly: GCA_947174735.1. Taxonomy (GTDB): domain Bacteria; phylum Bacteroidota; class Bacteroidia; order Bacteroidales; family Muribaculaceae; genus Lepagella. The sequence continues at coordinate 6,498 of CAMWKC010000102.1, read as the reverse complement.
GACAGTCCTGATTTTCTTGACTATGGCGTTAAGCTGCCGTTGGTCGGTAACAGTTATTACAAGTACACCCTGAAACATACCGTCGTGGCTGTCGACCGAAATATTGCGCAGATTGGCACCTGATTCTTTTGAAATCAGCGATGTGATGTTGGTCACGATACCGATGTCGTCTATGCCTACTATGCGTAGTGTGGCAGGAAGGCTGTCTCCGGTATGTCCGCTCCAATCCACACGTATAAGGCGGTAGGGATAACGTTCGCGTATGTTTGCGGCATTAGGACAGTCACGCCGGTGCACTTTCAGAGTGCCTTCGCTGCTAATGAATCCGAAAACATCGTCTCCATATATGGGATTGCAGCATCGGGCGAATTTATAATTCAGTCCGTTGATAGTTTTACCTCCGATTGTGAGCACTTCGCTCTTGGCGTGTGTATCGTCATCAGGTCGTACAAGCTCAAACTCGCCGGCTGAGACACGTCCCGCTTCGGTGTCATGGTCCAGAGAGTCGATATATGTGGTGAGAAAACGGGTCGGATCTATCTTCTCAGCCGCCATATCGGCATAAAATTCGTTGGCGAATTTATAGCCCTGCCGCTTGATTAGCTTCATGAGCAACGATTCATCAAGGTCTATCTTGCGGTTTTTTGCCCGTCGCACCAACATCTCCTTACCGAGTTCTGCCTGATGTTGAAGCTGCTCATTGAGACTTTGCTTTATTTTGTTACGTGCCTTGGAGCTGGTGACGATTCCGAGCCATTCATGACGGGGTTGCTGTGATGCCGAAGTGAGTATCTCGACCGTATCGCCGTTGGCTATCTTATAGCTTATCTTACGATGTGCACCGTTGACTATACCGCCTGTACAGCGGGCACCTACATTAGTATGTATATGGAAGGCGAAATCAAGTACCGTTGCTCCGGCAGGCAATCTGAACAGATCACCCTTGGGTGTAAAAGCGAATACCTCGCGACCCCACACATCCATCTTCATATCCTTCATCAGTTGCATAGGACCTGCATCGGCAGTTTCGAGTATGTCGCGGATATTGTTCATCCATTGGTCGGTGGAGTCACTTTTGACACCTTTGTAGCGCCAATGTGCAGCAAGGCCTTTCTCAGCTACGAGATCCATACGGCGAGAGCGGAACTGTACTTCTACCCATTTTGAATCCGGACCCATTACGGTGGCATGAAGACTCTCGTAGCCGTTGCTCTTTGGCAGCGATATCCAGTCTTTCATACGGGCAGGGTTGGCAGTGTACATGTCGGCCAGTATTGAATAAGCCAGCCAGCAGTCACTTTTCTCTTTTTCTCTCGGAGTGTCGATTATGACACGTATGGCAAAGAGGTCGTAAATGTGTTGTATATCGACCTTCTGCTTCTTCATCTTATTCCATATCGAAGATATGGATTTGGTACGTCCTTTGATGTCGAACTTCAGCCCGGCAGCTTCCAGCTTGGCCTTAACAGGAGCTATGAACTGCTGTATGTAAGCATCACGGGCACGTTTAGTCTCGTTGAGTTTATGAGCTATCTGTGTATAAATCTCACGGTTTGTATATTTCAGGGACAGGTCTTCGAGCTCACCTTTTATCTTGTATAAGCCGAGACGATGGGCCAGCTGTGCATAGAGACAGTTAGCCTCGAAAGCCACATCACGTACCCAGTCTTCGTCAGGATGGTGATTGATAGAGCGCATAAGCACCAGCGAACGTACTATCATCATTATAATGACACGTATATCGTCGGCAAGAGAGAGCATAAGTCCTCTGAAATTATCCTGATTGACAGCATTGTTCTTACCGGAGAAACGTTCTACGGCGCTGATACCGGTTAACAAAGCCGCTATGTCGTCACCCCATTGGTGTCGTACTTCGTCAAGACTACAGATACCTTCATCGACAGCCGGAGTAAGCAACAGAGCTACGATGATGTCTATATCACAGTCCACCATTTCGGAAAAGACGACTGCTGTACGTAGAGCCATAAGAGCCTTTGGCAGGCCTTTGTCATCGTGTGCAGCAGTTTCATGTTCGCATAGCAACGAACGTAACTGAGCCATACGCCCGGTGTCGAGCATACTCTCGGCTTGCCGGCGCAATGCGGCTGACAGGCTGAGCAGTTCTCTGCGTTCGGCGGGAGTGAGGATATCGCGATTTTTACTATTCATACGTTTGTGTGTTCGTATATACTGTGTTCGTATATAGGCGTTGGCAGTAGTAATTGTATGCAAATATATATATAATTACTTACACACCCAACATCAGACACATCCTTTTTTACAATATGTTTCAGATTTGCAATTTATATATCACAAATGTCGGCGTATGAATGCAAAGATTGTATCGTAGGCGGCACGGCGTACCTCCGGACGACTCAGTATCAAGTCATGTAAGCCGCTGTCGATGGTGCAGACCTGGCGGTCATGTCCGAGCTGTACGCCACGTTTCTGTATTTGTTCTGGATCAAGCACCGCATCACCGGTCTGAAAAGCCGGCGTCCAGTTGCAGCCGTCTATTTTGCGACTTGAGTGCATTACCAGTATGGGTACCGAAATGTCTTTCTTGTGACGCAGAACATCGCCTTGTGCCCGGCTTATGGCACGAACCCAGCTCATTGTGACCGGTGGTGAATAGACCATTTTCCAGTCGGTATTATATTCCCATTCACCGTGATACTCTTTGAGCAGGCTATAAGCGTAGCCGTCACAGTGCCCTTGTTTAATCTTGGTATTTTTAAGTACTGAGCCGAAGAATCCTACTACAGGTATGGCTATCTTACGCATGAATGGATTGAAATTCCATGCAAGAAACGGGCTGTCCGTTACTATACGGTTTACTGTTATGTCTTTACCGCGTATGGCCCCGAAGAGGGCTACTGTAAGTCCTCCTGTAGAATGACCTCCGAGAGTTATATCGGTGTTTCCGTCACGGCGTATCTGCTCTAAAGCTGCATCTATATCTTTGAAATATTCTTTTTGGTCGCGTACATTAAAAGGCCATTGCCACGGTTCCCAGCTACGTCCGTAACGGCGCAGGTCTACAGCATAAAAGTTATAGCCTGAGTCAACAAACAGTTGGCCCATTTCACTCTGAAAGAAATAGTCATTGAAACCATGTACATATAGAAATGCCTTATGGGAGTCACGGCCACAGAGTTTACGCACTATTGTACAGCGACATGGTCCGTCAAAAGCCTCACCCTGATTGACATAGCGAGCTTCATACCCTTTAAGTATATCAGGGTGCCATGTAGTATCGGTAGTCGGCGTTTTAGGGCCAGTGTATTTTTCGGGAAATCGCCATGTGGCAGGATTGTCATTATCGACGGCCATAGCTACAAAAGCAGCTAACAGGGCCAGCATCAGAAAAGGTAGTTTTCGCATACAGATAGTGGTAGAAAAATGTTAAGACTGAGGACAGACAGTATTATGGAACCGTCGGGTGTCCTCAGTCTTAACATCAGGAAAGGGATATTGGTTTTATTATTTAACAGAGGTATATGGTCTGTGACTTATCGTGGGCCATGTCCGCCGCCGGGCGGAGGTCCCATGGGAGCTCCTCCGGGAGGAGGACCGAAATGCCCGCCGGAGGGTGGACCCATAGGAGGCATGTCATCAGCCTGTTTTGCCGCTTTTTTCGAAAGGGTGTTGAATTTCCATGTCACTCCGAACATTATGTATCGGGTCAGGTCATTGTATTCGCTATCGACTATTGAGGCAGCGTTGACGTTGCGCATTATATTCTTTTTCTGTCCGAGCAGGTCGTATGCGCGTGCCGAGAGGGTAAGCGACTTGTCGCTGAGCAGAGAGTATGATAATGTGGCATTCCATAACCACTGTGTCGAGTTGTAACCGGCGGAGTAACCGTTGTTGGTCGAGAAGCTTAGGTCTGTACCTATCTCAAGTCCGAACGGCAGATAGAGAGATGCATCGGTATCGAAGCCGTAGGCATGTGTGATACGGTTCGGTTGCAGCGGCAGCGAATTGGTCACGATACCCAGACTATATGTCGGATTGACTGTTATCTGAAATATACTGCTTGAGTAAGTGATGCCCGCTGATGGACGTAATCCTAAATTGCCGCTCCGGTTGAAATCACCGTTGATATAACTTGGAGAATTGGAATAGTTGAAGTGCAGACGGGCATTGTAGCGCCACGAACGGTTACGGAAAGGCTGGTTTATCATACCCATGGCCATCATGTTCCACTGTCCGTTGGTGTTAGTGTAGGTTGTAGTGCGTCCGCCTGTAACAGGGTCTGAAATAGTCTGTGATACTATTGTGTTGAAGGCACCGGATATATTGAACATACTTACTATCGCACGCTGTGTATCCATGTCAAAATCATTGAAGTGTGCCATCAGACTTTGGGTAAATGTCGGTTTCAGCGACGGATTACCCACAATGATGTGTAGCGGGTCGGTGACATCGGGTACAGGCTGAAGTTGGGTCATGGAGGGTTGTGATGTACGTGCGCGATAGTTGGCGCTAAGACTCCGTCGGTCGGTCATCTTCCAGCGCAGACGGGCAAACGGTGCTACGTTCCAGACATTGCGGCGCGGTATATTACGCGCATCGTTAATAAGATCCTCGCTTTTTGACGAAGAAGGAGAGAAGGTCAGACCTGCATCAAGATTGAAAGTTTTAGTCGAGCGTTTGTATCCTATCTGAAGCTCCTGCGTCATGAAGTCATTACGGAATCGATTGGATAAGTCTTCTGACAACAGTGCGTTGACCGGTACGCCATCAAGGGGTGGCATTACCGACGGCGGTGCATAATCTCCTTCAGGTAGATTATATGTAAGCTTGTCGGCATCGTTGTTGCGATACTGTAATCTGTAAGAGAAAGTAAGATAGTTGTTAGGCCGTCCTATAGGTTCGGTCCATGTGAGCCGCCCTTCATATTGGTTATTCCATGTATGGTTGTCGATGTATCGTAGTAAGGTCTCACTATCGTCACGATTAAGATAATAGATTATATCGCTCCACGATACGGCATCCTGCCGTGTGTCGGTAAGTGAATAACTGAAGCGTGCACTGAACGAACGTCCGGGGTGACTCAGAACTTTATGGTTAAATATCAGTTCACCGCTTACATCGTAGCTGTCACCACGGTTGGTACGTGCATTGACAGTGTTATTAACACGTGTGAGGTCCACGTCACCTGCACGCAGCAGTGATGAGTCGTTAAGGCTTGCGTCACGGCGGTTCCATGCGAAACGCGGACGGAAATCGATTGTATTCGCTTCGTCGATGTTCCATTGCAGACGCAGGTCGGCACGGATATTATGACCTTTATCACGTGTGCGTGAGCCTGCACTGGAATAACTTGTGGAGTCGGCAAGCAGGTACTGTGTTTCGGAGCGCTGACGTGAGTCCCGATCAGAGTGAGAATAGAATATGTTGCCTCCTACACGCAATATCTCGTCACGGCCGACATTAAAATTTATGCCTATACGCTGTGATGAGGTTATACCGCCGTTGCCACCGAAGTCACGGAAACGTCCGCGACCGCGGTCACCGTAGCCTAACTGGTTGATGTTATTACCGCCTCCGATCAGCGAAATCTGGTTGCCGTCACGGAAGTAGTTAAGGCTGATATTGGCTTCATAACGGTCATCGGTGCCGTAACCGGCGAATACGTTACCGAACCAGCCGTTATTCATATTTTTCTTGACCGTAAGGTTGATAACGGTTTCATCATCTCCATCGTCAATACCGGTAAGTCGGTCGGCATCGCTCTTACGGTCTATAACCTGTACTTTAGATACTATATCTGAAGGCAGGTTCTTAGTGGCTAACTGTGGGTCATCTGCAAAGAATTCCTTGCCGTCAACAAGTATTTTTGATATTGTTTTGCCACCGGAAGTAATTGTACCGTCGCTACCCACTTCTACTCCCGGTAACTTTTTGAGCAGATCTTCGACATTAGCATTGGGATTGGTATGAAACGAACCGGCATTATATTCAATAGTATCCTGTTTTGTTACTATTGATGCACGTACTCCGGTAACTACGGCTTCCTGTAATATAACACTGTTTTCATATAGTATCATGTCGCCAAGATCAACGACAGAAGTGTCTGCAATCTCAAAACGCTTTGTGGCTGGTTCAAGTCCACTCATCGAAGCGGTAAGCAGATAATCACCTGCATGTAGGTCTGGTAAGCTGAAAAGGCCTTCGAGATCAGCAACAGTGTGGGCTGCACGTGTACTATCGGGTAGCAGTTTCAGAAGTAGTGTGGTTCCCGGCAGCGGTTGGCGTTCGCTGTCGAGTACACGTCCTTTGACTGTAGCGGCATAAACCGATGATAGTCCGAGAGCGCTGATAACAAAAAGAGAAGGAATAAGTCGTCGCATCTGTAGGAAGTGGAGAAGTGGGAAAAATTACCTATAGAGAAACACAAAAGTAATGAATGGGAGAGAGTGTTATGATGTGAGGACTAAGAGTAATAAGAATGGTTTAATATTGATTTAGGCTCGTTATAGATTACAACTT
>CAMWKC010000101.1 GCA_947174735.1 uncultured Porphyromonadaceae bacterium | reverse complement strand
GTACGATGGTGTGGATATAATAGCGCCGTTTACACATCTTACCAAAGGTGAGATAGCCTGTGAGGGGAAACGTTTAGGTGTAAACTACGGGCTGACTTACTCCTGCTATAAGGGCGGTGAAGCACATTGCGGGCGATGCGGCACATGTGTGGAGCGTCAGGAAGCTATGGCTTATGCCGGTATAGAGGACCCGGTGCCGTATGAGACTATATCTGCCGATGAACCAGCAGATAATAATACACCATAGACTGTACAGAAAAAGATGTATTACATAAAGAAGACTCTGGAAATAAGTGCAGCTCATTATCTTTCTCTCAGCTACGAGAGCAAGTGTGCGTGTCTGCATGGACATAACTGGATTATAACTATCTACTGCCGAAGTCGAGAGCTTAATCACGACGGTATGGTGGTGGACTTTACCCATATCAAGCAGCAGGTTAGCGAGCATCTTGACCACGCGGTCCTCAACGATGTGCTGCCCTTCAATCCTACAGCTGAGAACATAGCCCGCTGGGTGGTAGACTCAATTGATGAGTGTTATCGCTGCGATGTGCAGGAGAGTCAGGGCAATGTGGCCAGTTATGTCAGTGACGACATAACTACGGTGCCCGAGCTGTGAGCTACACAATAAAACAACTGTTGAAATGAAGAGAGTAAACGAGATATTCTATTCGTTACAAGGCGAGGGGCACCATACAGGGTACCCCTCGGTCTTTGTCCGTTTTTCGGGTTGTAATCTTGAGTGTCCTTTTTGTGACACACGTCACGAACAAGGCATACTGATGAGTGACGATGACATAATACGCGCTATAAAACTCTACTCCGCCCGATGGATAGTGCTGACCGGTGGCGAACCTACCCTCGTCATTGATAATGATTTTGTGCGTATGCTTAAACGAGCCACAGGTAAAATGGTGGCTATAGAGACTAATGGCAGCCGTCCTGTACCTCCTTCGGTTGACTGGGTATGTGTATCACCTAAAAATAATCTGCCGGGTGTTGTACCTCATGACATTGTAGCTGACCGTGCTGATGAGATAAAGGTAGTTGACCTCGGCCAGCCTCTCGATCCTTACTTTGAACTGCCGTGCCGGGGCGAACGCACTCTGATGTATCTGCAGCCGTGCTATGTAGCTGACCCCAAACAGTTCGAGATGAACCGTCTCAGCACAGTGCGCCGTGTGTTGGCTGACCCGCGTTGGACGCTGAGTGTGCAGCTGCATCGCTATCTGGATATCCCGTGAGGGAGTCGGAGCTGTCGGAGTTATCGGAATAATCGGAGTCATCGGAGAGTCGGAGTAATCGGAGCTGTCGGAGTAATCGGAGTTATCGGAGAGTCGGAATAATCGGAGCTGTCGGAATTATCAGAGTTATCAAATGAACCGATTACTCCGATAGTTCCGACAGCTCTGATTACTCCGACTCTCCGATTACTCCGATAACTCCGACAGCTCCGACAGCTCCCACCATTCCGACTACTCCGCCTGGCTGTCCAGTGATTGGGCACTGTCGACAGCGTCCATCTGTGCCTGAGTGGCTTTGAATGTCGGTTTCTTGATGATTTTAGAGAGGTAGTTCTCGTTGAAGCGCTGCATTACTTCCCAGAAGGTAGGCACGAACAGTGTGCCGATAAGGCCGTTGAGAGCCATGCCGAAGACTACGGCCGTACCTAATTCAATACGGCTGTTAGCACCGGCACCGGTAGAGAACATCATCGGCATCACACCGAATACGAAAGCTAAGGCGGTCATCATGATAGGGCGGAAACGTATGACACCTGCATCATGGGCTGCTTTAACTATATCCATACCGGACTTGCGGAAGTCCATTGCGTATTCGACGATAAGAATGGCATTTTTTGCCGACATACCTAATAGCAATATCAATCCGATTTCAGTGTAGATACTGATACTCTGATTCATAGCCAGACAGCCTACCACTGTGCCTAAAATAGCCACCGGCATACTAAGTACGACTGCTATAGGGTCAGTCCAGCTTTCATACTGGGCAGCCAGTACAAGTATAGTCATGATTATAGCAAAGAAGAACACAAAAGAAATTGTTGTTCCTGACTGTGTTTCCTGATAGGCCATACCGGTCCATGCGTATGAATAGTTTTTGCCGAGGTGGTCAGTAACAAGTTCTTCCATTGCCTTGATAGCTTCGGAGCTCGATACTCCGTGAGCCGGAGTTGCCGTTACCGACGCTGTGGAATACATGTTATAACGCGAAACGAGTTCCTGTCCCATAGTAGGCTTGATTGTGACAAAAGAACTCAGGGGTACCATATTACCCTGTGAATTGGGGACAGCTATCTGCAATACATCAGCCACGTTGCGGCGTGAAGTACCTTCAGCCTGAAGGCGTACCTGATATATGTGGCCAAGTTTTATGAAGTCGTTGACATAATCACCTCCCATATAGGCTGAAAGTGCAGAGAAAATATTATCGAGATTAACTCCTTGCATCTCGACGCGATCACGGTCTATGAGAAGTGAATACTGCGGTACTACACCTTCGTAAAGTGATGTCAGCGAGGCTATACGCGGGTCGGCTTCAGCTGCCACACGTAGTTCTGCTATAGCTTTCATCATCTCTTCAGGTCCCAGACTGTTAATGTCGAGCAGCTGCATCTGCAGACCGCTTGACATGCCTATACCTGGCATGGCAGGCGGATTAACCGAGAAAATAATAGCCTCCTGAAACCGTGCTGAAATTTCATCGACTTTGGCTATCACATTATCTATAGAGCCTTTCTTTCCGCGTTCTTTCCACGGTACAAGCATGATATTGAGTGAGGCCATGTTCGACCCTGCGCCGCCTCCCATCATCGAAAAGCCGGTGATGGTCATTACGTCCTTGACTTCAGGCAATTTCTTTATTTCTTCGCTCAGAGCACTGACAACTTTTTCTGTACGTTCCAGAGCAGCACCCGTGGGAAGCTGTACCGAGGTCATGAAATATCCCATATCCTCCGAAGGAATATAACTTGTAGGCATAGCTATGAACCCATATATACCTGCACCGGCAACAATAAGAAATATCAGCATAGATGCAAACGGGTGAGCAAGCATCTTTGATATTATATTGTTGTACAAGTGCAGCACCTTGTTCCAGAACTTATTAAACCATACGTAGACGAAGAACCTGGCCGGTTTACGCGGTGTAAGGAACAACGCACACAAGGCCGGAGTAAGAGTAAGAGCATTAAAACCGGAGAAAGCCGTCGATATAGCTATGGTCAGTGCAAACTGCTTGTAGAGCTGTCCTGTAATACCTGATATAAAAGCAGTAGGTATAAATACGGACATAAGTACAAGTACCTCACCTACTACGGGACCCGTAAGTTCCTGCATAGCCTTTTCAGCAGCCTGTATACGGTTAAGTACTCCTTTATCGACCAGACGTGAGCAGTCTTCAACTACTACTATAGCATCGTCAACCACAATAGCTATGGCAAGCACCAGACCGAACAGTGTGAGGGTATTGATAGTGAACCCCATCAGTTTCATGACAGCGAACGTGCCTATCAGCGAAACAGGAATCGTAAGCATAGGAATGATTACGGCACGCCAGTTCTGTAGGAAAATCAGAATCACTACAAGTACGATTAGCGAAGTGATGACGAAAGTAGAAAGCACATCATCTATCGACTCACGTACAAATACTGTCTGATTCATTACCACATTATATGTGATACCTTCAGGAAAGTACTGACTTAGACGATCCAATTCCTTTATCACACCGTCAGCCACTTCAAGGGCATTTGCGCCCGGTAGTTGTTGTACGCCTATAAGGGCACATTCACGTCCGTTGACACGTGCCACCATAGAATAACTCTCACTACCCAGTTCGACTTTTGCCACATCTTTCAGACGTAACAAACCGCTGCCATTGCTGCGGATAATAATATTGCCGAATTCTTCGGCTGTCGCCAGACGTCCCTGACTGGTAAGTGTAAACTCAAACTGTGTGTCACCGCTGCCGGGAGGTGTACCGACTGAACCGGGTGTGACGTTAGCATTCTGACTCTCGATTGCAGCTATGACCTGCTGTGGTGTCAGATTGCGTATACGCATAGCCTGTGGGTCAAGCCATACACGCATACTGTAATCACCCGCACCGAAAGCCTGTACGCCACCCACACCGTCAACACGGGTTATGGGGTCGATGAGGTAAAGTGTGGCGTAGTTAGTAAGATAGAGGGCATCATAAAGTTCCGGATGTGAGGTTTCAAGAGAAGCGAACAGTACCTGATTGCTTGACTCCTTGGTGACACTTACTCCCTGTTGTGTGACTTCGGAAGGCAGTGAGCCTGATACAAGCGATATACGATTCTGTACGTCGATAGCGGCTTCGTCGAGGTCAGTACCGTTTTTGAAGGTTACTGTCAGTGAGTAACTACCGTCAGAGCCGGAAGTAGAGCTCATATAAAGCATGTTTTCGACACCGTTGAGCTGCTGTTCGATCGGTATGCCTATTGTCTGCGCTACGGTCTGTGCGTTAGCACCGGGATAGTCCGCGTTCACCATTACCGTAGGTTGCGATATATCGGGATATTGCGCTACCGGCAGTGTCGTCATACACATAATGCCCGCAAGCACCATCAGTATAGCGAGAACTGTGGCAAAAATGGGACGTGTTATAAAGAATTTAGAGAACATTCTGTGTGTCTTGGAAGTGATTGACTCGGTTTTATTTCTCAAGCACAGGTTTTATCTCCATGCCTGTACGCACCGACAGCAGAGCTTTAGTGACATAACGCTGTCCGGGTTCTATGCCTTTCTCTACTATACGCAGAGTATCATGATAAACCTCACCTACTTCTATATGCTGTAATATTATACGGTTAGAGTCATTGACCAGATAAATATATTTACCTAACTGGTCAGTGCCTATCGAAGCGTCATTTATCAGTACAGCCCGGGGGTTGACACCGTAGGGCAGTGATAATGTGACGTACATGCCGTCTTTAAGCTCGTTGTCAATATTATGGACTCTGGCCTTCAGCAGCAGTGTGCCGGTAGAAGGGTCGATGGAAGGCGATTCGTACAGCAGGTTAGCGGTATAAGTGTGGGGCAGAGGTTCCGAGAAGTGTACAGGCATAGAGCGGTATAGAGGATTTGCCGCTCCGCCATTGCTGCCTACCATATTTTCATACTGACTGTCTTCGATATGAAACCTGAGATTGAAGGCATCGTTATTGACGATTGTCGTCACTTGGACAGGTGCACCTTCACCGTTGACATAATTACCGACGCTGTACACTCCATCTGTCACCCAACCGTCAGTCGGTGCCGTAACGGTGCAGTAACCCAGATTGGTGCGTGCGGTGTTAAGTGCAGCTTCCGCACTCTTTATAGCTGCCTGAGCACTCTCCATGCTGTTTTTAGCCTGAGCCACATCCATCTGTGATACCGCATCACTTTGTAGTGCCTTAGTCATGGCCGCATACTGACGTGAAGCGTAATCGTATTGGCTGCGAGCAGATGCCAGAGTCGCTTCTGCTTGATTTACAAGGTCACGGTAACGCGATGACTCAATCGTGTAGAGCGGCTGTCCGGCACGTACACGGGCACCATCCTGAAAATGTTTCTTTTCAAGCAGTCCGTTAACCCGGGCCATAACTTTGGCTGAGCTGGTAGCCGAGAGAGTACCGGGATAAGTTTTATAAAGTACTACCGAGTCTATTACCGGAACAGCGACACTGATTTCGGGTATGGATGGAGCCTGGGCTTTTTCTTTCTTATGGCATGCTGTCATAGCTACCGAACAAAGGGTAAGACAGGCTATGGAAGGTATATATAAGCTTTTCATGTCGGGATTGGTGTGGATAATTGATATTTAAGAATCGGAAACCGGTATACTCAGTCGGGAAGTGAGCCGTTCCAGCCTCCACCTAATGCTTCATAGAGCGAGATAAGAGCTGTGAGGGTCTTCGCTTTTGAAGATACCAGTGAATTTTGGTAAGTGAGATAGTTTATCTGAGCATCAGCTACATTGGTAAATTCCGACAGTCCCTGCTTATAGCGCTCCATAGAAAGTCGCAGCGCGTCGTGACTTGCCTCGACTACCTTTTTGTAAAGCTGTATTGTTTTCAGGGACTCAGTGTAATTAATCATAGCATTATCCACTTCCTGTAAAGCGGTCATTACGGTGAGATTGTATGAATCTATAGCCGCTTCAAAATCAGCTCTTGCCTCTGCAACACGGTAGTTGCGTGCCAGACCGTCGAAAATGGTCCAGCTGAGCTGAGGAGCTACTGAGTATGTCATGCTGTGACTGCCGAATAAGGCATCAGCTTTATGGGCGCTCGTACCTATAGCCCCGGTTATTGAGAGAGTTGGAAGAAAATCCTTTTTCTGAACACCTATCTGAGCTGCCAATTGTGCCATATTGAGTTCCGACTGTACAATGTCAGGGCGTCTCCGCAGCAAATCAAGCGGAACTCCGGTACCGAATACTGAGGTCACTTCAGGTAGGTCTCTTTCATTCTGAGCGAGTAATTCGGCGATTTCATTCGGGTAACGGCCTGTTAACAAAGCTATAGCGTTGACCGATGTCTTGACCATAGCTTCAAGACCGGGAAGTGAGGCTTCTGTAGAGTAGAGCACAATTCTTGCCTGATTGACTTCGAGCATATTACCTAAACCTGCTTCAAAACGGGCTTCGGCAATTACGGTCACTTTACGCTGTTGTTCGATATGCGCCTGAGCCACATGTAGCTGTTCCTGATACAAACGCAGATTTATGTAAGCTTTGGCTACGTTGGCCGCTAATGATACCATTGCTCCCGCATACTCTGCCCGGGTGGCGTTATAGGCCTGTCGGCTTGTCCTGGCATTGGCGGCCACACGGCCAAACAGGTCGACTTCCCACTGGGCTGAGAGACCGAGCGAGAAATAACTCATGTCTGTTGCAGGCACCGACGTAGCAGTCTGGCGTCCTGAATTCTGTAGTTTGGTCCAGCCGGCGTTGGCACTTACTGTAGGGAAGTAAGCTGCCCGTACTTCGTTCAGACTCTGTCGGGCAGCTTCAATACGTTTAGCTGTGGCGAGAATGTCAAAATTGTTACTTTCTGCCATATCAAGCAGCTTTATCAGTGTCGGATCACCTAAGGTCTGCCACCAGTCATCTTCGGTAGGAAGACTTTGGAATGCTTCGGGCTGCAGGGACCACTGTGCTGGCATCGGCTCACGCAAATGCTCGCTTATATAGTCTGTCTGTGCGGCTGTTGTAAGACAGTATACAGACATACTGCAAAAAGCAAACAGGGGGAGAATTTTTGTCATAATATTACGTGGAAAACGAATAAGTGGAATTTCGTTTTATAGTTTTAACTGTCTGAAAGCCGATTTTGTTCTCTGTCTGAATGACAGCAAGGGAGCTACTATACACAGTGTATAGTAGCTCCCTTGCTGTCATTCAGACATTTAAAAAA
>CAMWKC010000100.1 GCA_947174735.1 uncultured Porphyromonadaceae bacterium | reverse complement strand
ACCGTATGGCTGTAGATCGTGCCACAGCTCTTACTGATTCTATAGCTGTACTCGATATTCTCGATGTTGAGGCCGAGGATATAGCCGAGGTTCCTGACATTGCTCTTCCGATAGTCCGTCCGCAGGTAGTGAAACCAAATCTGATTCCCGACTGGCTGAGATCATCTATGAGAATGGCCCGTATACAGGATGATTTTGTCTATTCCCTCATGATTGATAACTATAAGATTATCGATTATGCTGACTGGGACCTCCCTATACCTCCACGTCTGCCGGAAGACGACACCAGCTTCGATGCTTACATCAGAAGACTTGATCTGCCGGAAGTCGATAACTCGAAAGCTCAGCTCAAGGCAGCCGAAATCGAAAAGAAACACTGGTTGCATATCTTCAATACCGGCCTACAGTTTTCACAGGCTTATCTATCGAGCAACTGGTATCAGGGCGGTAATAACAACCTTACTCTCTTCTTCAACTTCCTGTGGGACGTATCTCTGAATCCTGTATGGCATCCGAAATTACTATTCCAAAGCACACTGAGTTATAAACTCGGTCTGGCCGGCGCACCGCAGGACACAGAGCATGACTACAGCATATCGGAAGACTTATTTCAGTATAATTTCAAACTCGGTCTCAAAGCAGCTAACAACTGGTACTATTCATTTACCGCACAGTTCAAAACCCAGTTGCTTAACAATTATGAGGCCAATTCGCAGACTCTCAAAGCTGCTTTTCTGTCATCAGGTGACCTTAACCTCGGTCTCGGTATGACTTACAGCAAGGTCAACAGTGCGAATACAATCAATTTTACAGCTTCAATAGCACCGCTGTCGTACAATCTGAAGACATGTATCAATCCGCGTGTTGACCATGGCCAGTTCGGTATAGCTCCTGACCGGAAGACTCTGAGTGAAATCGGTTCGAGTGCAGAGCTGAATCTCAAAGCCAATCTGTCACAGAATATACTTTACACATCACGCCTGTTCTTCTTCAGTGACTATAGTTATTTCCTCGGCGACTGGGAAAATACATTGTCTTTCCAATTCAACAGATATTTCTCGACACAGATATACGCACACTTACGTTTCGATTCATCGACAGAACTCAGCGGATCAAAGTGGCGTCACTGGATGCTTAAAGAGATTCTCAGCTTTGGTCTGACATATACCTTCTCAACTCAGCAGTAAGTATGATACGCCTGCTGACTTTCGTAGCATGTCCGTTCTGTACCTATATCCGGTACAGAGCGGACATGCTTGCGGTTATATTGCTATGCTTTGGCCTCTTGTCTACTTTTCAGACTGAGGCAGCATCGCCTTTACCACCTGTATGTGATGTCATAGGTGCACGCGAATGGTGTGATACCACAGCTCTTCACCCTATTGAGGGAATATGGATATATCCGGAAGACAATGTTACTGTTCTTGTGCGCCGTCTGCCTGACAACAATCTACCGACCTACCGCAACTACGATATATGTGTAGTCGATACTCCCGACTGCTCAATGACTCCGGGTGAATCAATAGGATTTCTCGAAGCTACTGCTGACTCGAAATCTTTCCGATTACGTCTTTTCACAAAACGGAAAAAGGGAGTCCTCTCAGGGCTTATGGATTGTGCGGCACGTCTGACGGATGATGAAAATCTGCGTGTAGAAACGCCCGGATTCAGATTTCGTCTCGGTTCACTGGCGGTATTACCCAAGTTCTGGCGTATGGTACGCATAAGTATTGACAATCCGGCTTCCAGATTGCCGGGCGGTATGGTCAAAGTATATCCGTCGTATGACGGTAACGGTTCCTCACGCTCAGTACCGCGCTATTTATGAATTGCCTGATTAAACTGTTACTACCTGCACTATTGCTTCTGTTCTGTGTCGGAACTTCAGAAGGACGTAAATTAAAACTGCATCTTCGTCCGCCGGCTGAAGCAGATACTCCGGTCAGTGCCGGACAGATTGAAGTCACAGCTGATTCAGTGGCTTCAGCTCCCTATACACTCGGAATGATAACTTTCTCAGGATATGACAAAGAAGCTCCGGCAAATGTCGAATCTTTCTTTATCACCAATAATACTGACCGTATTCTCAAGAGGCTGACTTTAGTTATATATTACCGGACTCTCGACGGCCGTTCACTGCACAGCCGCCGGGTTACTGTCGAGCCAGATGCGTCTCCCGGCACTACGGTCAGAGCAAATATAAAGACCTGGGACCGCCAACATACATTCTATTATCACCGTGGCAACCGACCACGAAAAAAGGCCACTCCTTATGAAGTAGCCTTTCATGTCGAGAGTTTTATTCTGACTTTATAAGTTTATCAGTTTTCCTGCACGGCGGTAAGACGGTCATCAAGCATACGGTCCATATATTGCTGTACTATTGCCTTCAGTTCAGCTTCCATTCTGTTGACGGTATCAGCCTGTTCAGTGTTCAGCTGATTCATAATGTTGTCAGCCATAAGGTGGTCGCCAAGATGATAAACACCTCTTATTTTTTCACCGTCCCACTGTATCACCAGACCGTAACGCACATACTGATATATATCGTTAATGTAACTTACAGCCCATGTTTCTTCGGCAGGTGTATTAAATAAATCTATACCGAAAGCCACATAGCTGTCTTTATATCCTACATGCCTGAGCATCGTAGGCATGATGTCGGTCTGCTGTGCTATACCTTCCCGCTCTCCGGCTTCTATTTTACCCGAAGGGTCATAAATAATAACCGGTCCGTAGAAAGCACCTATATCACTTCGGTACTCATCATGAGCTCTCATGTTGGTATGGTCATTGGTGATAACGAAGATAGTATTTTCGAACCACGGCTGTTTCGCTGCTGTTTCGAAAAACCGACGCAGAGCATTATCTGTATAACGTATGGTTTTGAATATAGGCATTCCGTCCTCTTCGGGATAGACCTCAGCATAACGTTCGGGGACATGGAAGGGATGATGACTCGATGCCGAGAACAGAGCTGTCATAAAAGGCTGAGGCAGCTGACTCATCTTCAGAGCGTAATACTGCATAAAAGGTTCATCCCATATCGCCCAGTAACCGTCAAATTCCTCCGGACCACCGGCGAGACCTTCACTTTCGAAGTCTTCACGGCCGTAATAGTCTTCAAAACCTATGGAGCGTGCAAAACCGTCGAATCCCATACTGCCTGTACGGGCACCGTGGAAGAAAGCGGTTTTATATCCCTCTTTTTTCAGTAAAGCCGGCAAACCTTCAATATGGTTCATAGCAGCCGGAGTCAGTACAAAAGGCCTTACAAACTGTGGTATTCCGGCCAATATACTCGGCATGCCGTCGATACTCTTACGCCCGTTATCAAAACTGTAACGCCATCTGGCTGATACATTAACAAGCGAGTCTATAAAGGGTGTATAGCCTTTATAATCCTCACCGAGTATGTCATGATTGAGACTGCCTATATATTCACGGCCGAAGCTTTCGAGTATTATCACCACTATATTTTTACCGTTTATCACACTATCGGTCTGTGCTTCATGAACGGGTGTATATACGGCTGCCAGCGAGGCTTCGTCACCGTAATATCTGGGGTGACGGTAAGGAGAACTTCCTATGGTACGTATCACGGCAAAAGGAGTGTTCAGTACCAAAGCATTTTCTATAGGACGTGAGGTGTATTTACCGGCATTTGACAATGCGATAGGCCTTATATCCCGATGACGCCAGCCGCCTATAGGAGCTGTAATGAGAAGTAATAAAGCTGCGGCACCTGTTACAAAAGCACCTTTACGCCGGCCGGTACCCCATAGACGTACACAGGCGTATGCTATCGGCAGTGCGAATACATAGTTATACCAGTGGTTCAGCAAGCCGCCGCGTATTCCGGTCACAACAGTCAGAGCTCCTAAAGCTAATGACAGTATGCCTAACAGATAATAACGCCACAACGGCTTGGTATTAGCTCCCGGTGAAGGAGTGCTGTACAGACGCCACATTCCCCATAGCAGTACGACAGCAAGTATAACCAGATACCAGTGATGCAGCATCTCGACACCTATAATCTTGGCAAGATTACTATCGTTGGCAAATTCATGGGTTATATCCCATGTGGTACGTCTGAGTGTATAACTGAAATATATCGAGTCTCCGATATTCATTACTACCGCGACCCCGTTGACAATCATATATACCCAACGGCATATACTGTAGTAACCCGGGCGTTCCTTAAAATGTAACGGCACCAGCATCATCAGTACATACAGTGCGTTGGTATAAAATATACCGGGTGTATCGAATACCGGTCCGGCTATCAGTAGTTGCCACAGGCGCCCTTCGGAAGCTGTGACACGAAAGTACTGCCAGTTCTCAAGCAGATACTCCACACGCAGCAGACTGTACACTACATATACCAGTAGTATATTCAAGGCCGTAGCCCACAGAGGAGCCACGGCCGAGCGTTCGATGTGCAGCCGGTGCAGTATCATTTACAGGTCATTATTTTAAGCACCAGCCGGTCAGTCTCAAGCATAGCCTCGCGACCTATTGAAGTAAGATTATGTATGGTCTGGTCCACATCTTCAGCCACGATTCCTTCGGCTGAAGTCACACAACGACCGTTCATAGCTAACATAGCCGACATAAGCGCTGTCGACACACCTGACGAAATCTTCATTGAGCAAGATGGTTTGGCACCGTCACATATCATACCGGTGAGATTGGCTATCATGTTCTTGACAGCAGCTACTACCTGCTCATAACCGCCTCCCATCAGATAGACGAGACCGCTCGAAGCGCCTGTGGAGGCTACTACACAACCGCATAATGCCGACAGACGTCCGAGACTCTGCTTTATATATATACTGGTGAGATGACTCAGCATCAGAGCACGTGCCAACTGTTCATCGCTGGCCTGTATATCCTCAGCATAACTTACCACAGGCATGGTGGCTGTTATGCCCTGATTGCCCGAACCCGAGTTTGACATAACCGGTATAGGAGCACCTCCCATACGGGCATCGCAGGCAGCAGAGGTGTAACTTATTATATGTTCTACCGGAGTGTCGCCGAAAAGATGCTTACCACAACGGTTTATGGTCGAACCGAGCGAATGACCGTAGTCCTGGCTCAGAGCTAACATTGCTGCAGATTTGTTAAGGTCGCGGGCTTCGAGTATAAACTCTATCTCTTCAAGCGGGGTTTCTGTGGCAAATTCATACACCATAGCCAGCGACAGAGTTATATCATCGTCATGGGTACTGCTTGTGCTTGAGGTTTCAGCCGGCTGACGTCGGTCTTCGAGTACCTCGCCGTCACGTTCGAGCAGCACAAAGTTAGTATGTGCTTCCGATATAACCGCGTGAGATGTGTGACCGTCGGCTACAGCTGTCACATCTATGTAAAGGTTGGAGGGAGCATTCTCGGCTACCTTGATATTTATACGGCCTTCTTTCATATATGCCTTAGCCTGCTCTACACTTTCCGGATTTACATCACGCAGCACCTCAAGAGCGTATTCCGAACGCCCGATAAGAGCTCCGAGAGCTACAGCTACAGGCAAGCCTATCATACCGGTGCCGGGTATACCGACGCCCATGGCGTTTTTTATGATGTTGCCGCTAAGACTCAGATTCAGTTCTTCGGGCACTTTGCCTAACAGTTCGGTGGCACGTGCCACACCTAAAGCTACAGCTACAGGCTCGGTACAGCCTATGGCAGGTACCACTTCGCGATGTACAAGCGATATTATTTCTTCTCTCTGGTGTTTTGGTATCATGATATCAGTTGGCTGTTTTTGTATGGTTTATCTTAATTAGACCTGTGCGTATGATGCTGTTCATAATTCTATGCCTTCACGCCAGCATTTACGACACACTGATTTATATAGTTCGTTACCGCCTATAGCGACCTGCGCTCCCTCGGTGAGCACATGTCCGTCCTCACCGAGACGGGCGTTGACTATAGTCTTGCGGCCGCAGTCACAGGTTGATTTTATCTCATCTATAGTATCGGCTATCTCGAAGAGACGTCGTGAGCCTTCGAAGAGATGGGTACGGAAGTCAGTACGCAGACCATAACATATCACGTTGACTCCATATTCATCAACAGCGTGAGCTAACTGGTCTACCTGACGGGCAGTTAGGAACTGGGCTTCGTCTACAAGCAACCATCCCGGCCGGGTACCTCCGCCGTCAACTAAATGCGATACCAGATCATAAAGGTCGGTATTATTATATATCCAGCTGCATTCGCGTTCTATACCTATACGGCTGCGTATCACATTGCGTGCATCACGTGTGTCGGTTACAGGCTTCAGACATATATAGGCCACTCCACGCTCCTCGAAATTGTAAGCTGTGGTAAGCAGCATGGCGGTCTTGGCTGACCCCATGGTGCCGTAACGAAAGTAGAGTTTTCCGATTCTGTTCATTGAATATTTTTGCTCTTGTACAGTCAGATACACATATACCGGCTACAGCTGCCGACTTTCTCGTACCGACTGTTCTTTTGGCATTGCGAAGATACAACCTTTTCGCTGATTGTGCAAACTATCCGGCCTCTGCCTGCCACACAATATTAATTTTTAATCTATCGTGTTTTTTTCATGTTTTTCCAAAACAATTTTAATCGTCCTGATGTTTCTGAAATGTGAACGACATAGATACTGACCGATGCCCGGTTCACTACTCTCTTCCATCTTTAAATCATCGTCAGGTTCCACTTTAATAAACAGAACGCCATGAACAAAATAGAAGTCTTATCTGTCAACCCCGGTACAAGTACTCTTGGTTCCCTCAATCCCGAATTAGCAAGTGCTCTTGCATGTAGCTCACGTGCTATAGGTAACCGTTCAGATAGCCTTGTAGATGACACTGTTGACTTCTTTACCGCAGTTCGCCACCCGTCGGCCATGCGCCTCGGTACAGCCCTCCTGATGCTGCGCGTAGCTTTTGGCGCTCTTCTTATCGTTACCGGATGTTTTGCTATCCCATCACTTTATACCCTTGACAGCATAGCTGCTCTTCAGCCTTACTGGGAAGGTGTGCTTCAGGTTGCTATAGGCAGTCTCTTATGCCTTGGATTCGGAGCCCGTATAGCTTCCTTAGCCGGAATGGCAGTCTTTGGCACAATAGCTACCATGGCCATCATGGCAGGCGAACTTCCCCAGACAGACATCCTCTACACCTTCGGCTGCTTCACCTTCTTCATACTCGGAGCAGGACGCATCAGCGTCGACGGCCTGATTCGCAAACAAGCCGTCATCATGCGCCAGCGTCGCAAAGACCCTGCCCGCCTCGCTAAAAAACGCCTCTCCTACCAAGCCTTCCAATACACCTCCGCCCACTAACCCACGCTAATCCACTCACGCTAATCCACTCCTACTACTCACGCACTTCTACTACTCCCGCTACTCACCCCACTAACCCCACCTCCGCCTCATCACTATCTCACCTTACCACCTGTCCCAGCCCACTGTGCCTCTTGGTCCTGTGCGCGAGCTTCAGCTCGCCCTAGTTCCCGCGCGAA
>CAMWKC010000099.1 GCA_947174735.1 uncultured Porphyromonadaceae bacterium | reverse complement strand
GTTATTTGATAGAGTCAGAGCTGGCACCGGCAGCGAAATGAATAATATTCATTTCGCTGCCGGTGCCAGCTTCTTTGCGTCTTTAAGATCAATTGGTTTTATCTTTTCTAAGGTAATGAAAATTGATTTTGTGCCCATAATAATTATGACTGAAGAGCCTCGTCAAGCTTACGAGACAGAACGTCAGCAGCAGTTTCGCCGACTGTACGCCATACTTCTTTACCATCTTTGAAGATGATGAACGTAGGTATAGACTTCACGTCAAGATCATTGGCAAATTCGCCGTTTAGATCGATATCAAACTGATAGACTTTTGCACGGCCTTCAAAAAGGGCTTTTACATCGTCAACTACCGGCATCATTTTCTGGCAGTGAGGGCACCATGTAGCATAGAATTCCACAAACACAACACCTTTTTCTTCTTTGAGAGCTTTAATTTTGTCTGTTTCCATAGCAAGTGTATTGATTAAGTATATTAAAGAATGAATTTATTAAAATAACGTCTGAGGAGGTAAGTCGGGTCGTATAGATTAAGTTAAAAATCTTTTATAAGACTTATAAGATATATAAGACTTATAACTCTTATAATAAAAGAAAAAACGTAACTTTGCAGTGACAATAAGGGACAGGATTGTTATACCGTTATCAGTCCTTCTCTTGAAGCATCATTCTTTTTCTTAACATCAGTTATTCCAATAGTTAAACTATGCACATGTCCGACGCGCTGTTGTCAGCGCCTGTAGCTGTGGCAGCCGATGTTGTGGCAGCCGGTCTACTCGTAGTGGCTTCGCTACGTATAAAGAAGAACGCTTCCGATAACGCTGTGGCTCTCATGGGTGTTATGGGTGCGTTTGTCTTTGCTGCACAGATGGTTAATTTCTCTGTGCCGGGTACCGGCAGTTCCGGACATATAGTAGGCGGTGTACTGTTGGGAGCGCTATTAGGGCCGTGGGCCGGTTTTTTGACGCTTACATCGGTGCTGATAATACAGTGTCTCATATTCGCCGACGGCGGACTTATGGCATTGGGGTGTAATGTACTAAATATGGCGGCTATGACGACTTTAGTGAGTTATCCGCTTGTAATGCGACCGTTGTTGCATTATCCGGCTGCGCCCTGGAAGGTAATGGCTGTATCTGTAATGGCTTGTATAGTCGGTCTTGAATTAGGTGCCTGTATGGTAACAGTCGAGACAATAGCCTCACACATTACTGCTTTACCTCCTAATCGCTTCTTCCTGTTAATGACGGGTATACATTTAGCTATAGGTGTAGTAGAAGGTCTCGCTACCGGAGCCGTGCTACTGTTTGTACAGCGCAGCCGACCCGAACTTCTGCAGCCTGATGCTATACATCGTGATACTCGCCGTAATGTGCGTGGTGCTGTTATAGGTTTTGCGATGGCTGCTGCCGTTATTGCCGGCGGATTGGCTTTTTTAGCTTCCGAAGATCCCGACGGACTGGAGTGGTCTATAGAACGCGTAGCCGGTACTTCCGAACTTGAAGCCGAACACGTCGGAGCCTTGTCTCAGGTAGCCGAGGCGGCACAACAGTCAACAGCAGTGATGCCCGATTACGAAGGATCATTTGCCGGTATTGCCGGTACGGTGATGGTACTGATACTTGTATGGGTATTAAGCAGTCTGCTGGTGCGTTCGCGTCGTAGACAGAAAGAGAAAGCCTGAAGTGACGAAGACAGAAAAAGCCCTCACTGCTCTGCGTGCTATGCACTCCGGTAGCGGCCGGTCGCCGGTAAGTGCATTGGCGTTGCTGATAATTACATTATTCTATCTTGTACTAATGCTATCTGTGGCACCTGAGGCTTTAGCACGGCTGTTATGGTTTGCGTTCTATCCTATTGTGATGGCTCCGGTAGCGGGCGAAGAATACGGGCGTGTCTTCTGTCGCAGTTTGGTGGCTTTGCCGTTTGTAGTACTTATCGGTATTTTTAATCCCTTTTATCAGACTGAAGCTGTTTTTACAATCGGTGGTGTGACCGTGACACGTGGATGGATTACCTTTATATCAATTATAGTAAGGACCTTACTGTCGGTACAATCATTGCTGATACTGGTTGACAGCGTGGGATTCACAGGGTTATGCCGGAGTTTGCAGCGTATCGGTGTACCGTCGGTGCTTACCACACAGCTTATGATGGTCTACAGATATATGACTGTGCTTTTACAGGAAAGTCTTGATATGACCAGAGCACGGCAGGCACGTGGATACAGAGGAAGTAATATGTCACTGAATATGTGGGGTACCTATTGTGGCCAGTTATTTCTGCGTACGGTGGCACGCTCTGAACGCATACATCGCGCCATGTTGGCGCGTGGCTTCGACGGGAGTATACCTGTACTGAAAGAAGACAGGATATGGAAAGGTAAAGATACAGTGGCAGTAATCCTGTCTATAGGTGTATTAGCCCTGTTCAAGTGGGGGCCTCTGCCGACATTCTTTGTATTTAATTTCTAATTTTATCGGTTGGTATGAGTCACCATTTTATAGAGTTTGATGATGTGTTCTTCAGTTATCCAGGCGGTCAGGAAGCGCTGCAGGGAGTGAGTTTCCGTATCACGCATGGTGAAAAGGTAGCGTTGCTGGGTCTGAACGGCTCAGGCAAGTCAACAATTCTGCTACATACCAACGGCTTGCTGTTGCCGACGCGAGGTACGGTAAATGTCGGCGGTATACCGGTGACACGCCGGACTGCGCCTGATGTACGCCGCAGTGTTGGCATGGTATTTCAGAATCCCGACGACCAGTTGTTTATGCCTACCGTTGAGGAAGATGTGGCTTTCGGTCCGCTTAATATGGGTCTTGATTCAGCTGAAGTCCGTCGCCGGGTTACTGACGCTTTACATCGCGTTGGCGCTGAAAATCTGGCTAAGCGTGCACCGTTTCAACTGTCGGGTGGTCAGAAGAAAGCTGTAGCTTTGGCAACCGTACTATCTATGGAGCCTGATATAATGGTAATGGACGAACCTACGGCTGAACTTGACCTAAGAGCGCGTCGCCGTGTAGCTGATATAATATCCCGTTTCAGCCATAGCTGTCTGATAGCTACACATGATATGGACTTAGCACATGAACTCTGTCCGCGTGCCATATTGGTATCTGACGGTCGCATAGTTGCTGACGGTCCTGTAGCCGAAGTCATACATATATTTACAGACCTAATGAAAGAAAAATAAAGGAGATATTAGATTTCGTTTAAAGTATCGTTGTTCATAGTAGGGTTTGGAAGACAGTTGGCAGCGTTGCGCTGTAGGCCGGCGAGACGGGCACGTTTTATGGCTGAGCCGCGGAAGGTCTCGCTGAATTGCGGTTGTGTCATTGCGGATGCTTGGCAAGCGGTCAGGGTGGCTATGGCAGGACGCAGAGTAAATTCGGATATGGTGGTTGTGGGAACGTTGTGATTATGGGGACACACTTCGATACAGATGTCACAGCCGTAGAGGGTTCGTTGACCGGCGGAGGTGTGCAAGACGTCGATGTCCGGTGGAAAATCGCCTTTGTGTTCGATGGTGAGATAGCTAAGACAGTGACGGGTGTCAATATGGCACTCCTGACCGATAGCTTTGCCGGGACAGGCACGGATGCAGGCTCCACATTCTATACATCGGCGCTCTGAAGGTGTGTCGGGTGAAATCTCTGTTGTGGTCAAAATTTCGGCTAAGAAGATACGGCTGCCGTACCCGTCGATTATCACAGAGCCGTTGAGTCCGCGCCTTCCTATGCCGCTGCGCATGGCCCAGTAGCGTTCCGGTAACGGCGCTGTGTCGATGCAGATACGCCAATTGCCGCCGAGTGTTTCGCGTAGTAGAGTTACTACGGGCTCAAGACGACGGCGTAGGACATCATGGTAATCGTCTCCGTAAGCGTATGTGGCTATTACAGGTAATTTGGACGAACGCCTTATGGGAGGATTGTAATTAAAGGCAATTGAGATAACGGTCTTTACATCTTCGAGTACGTTTGCAGGGTTAAGACGTAACGGGGCGTGACGTACAAGGTAATCCATACCGGCATGGCAGCCGGTGGCAATCCAGCTGTCATAGTCGGCTGCTGCTGCCGTACTTATCGGTTCGGCACGGGCAAAACCGACAGCGACAGCTCCCGTTTCGAGCAAACACCGGCGTATGCCCTCGCGATCTGTTGGAGGTGTAGGGAGATTCACTTTTGTTTCGGTTTTGCCGAAGTCCCTTTACGTCCGAAGTCAGCCGGAATTTCGCCCCAAAGTTCAGTTTGCCATTTAAGTATGCGGCAGGGATAGGTATGAGTATTGAGCCATGCAAGAGCACGAGTCAGCAAGTCGAATACCTGCTTATTGCGTATCGTGGGTGTCAGTTGGGTCTTGACTTTGCGGTTGCGCACCCACGCCATCCCTGATACAGAATCGGAATAAATTGTATGCCATTGCCCTTCGCGTGCCATAAGTGAAAGAGCATGTACGATAGCTAAAAATTCACCTATATTGTTAGTAGCGTCGTCAAAAGGACCGACTCTGAACAGTATGCGACCTGTCTTGAGTTCTACCCCTTGATATTCCATAACGCCCGGATTGCCGAGACATGAAGCGTCTACAGCCCACCCGTCAAGATCTATTTCCGGAATAGTCATATAGTCCGGTTGACCGGCTTTTGGCAGCGGCCGTGGTGCCGAGGCAAGCAGATTACCGAGTTCCTGCTGTTCGTCGCGTCGTGCGGTGTTACGAAAAGCTGTCGCCGCGGCCTCAGGAGAATCGAAACTCTTGAACATCGCTCCGTCGTAGCCATCAATCTGTTCAAGTACGTCGTTCCAATCATCGAACACACCGGTATGTCGTCCGCGCCACACGACATAATACTTTTTTCTTATCATGCTTTTCAGATATTAGCGCTTGCGGGAAATACCGGTTCATCTCTGAAGATATATTCCTTACGCAGACGTTCAAAAGCCTGCGGCTCACGACGCAGGACTTCCATAACCGGCCGGGGATCAAACGATGTTATTATATCTTTAGCGGTAACATTCTCATTATCGGGACGTGGACCTGCCAAGCCCGATTTATCGGTATTCCACCCGAAGAAATCATCACATGCCTCAAGCACCATACGGGTAGCCCGTTCTTTGCCCTGACGTGAGTAACCGGCTATATGGAATGTTCCTATGTCGCACATACCGAGTAACTCTGTATCAAGAGTAGGTTCACCCTCCCATGTATCAATTACAGTATGTAAACCGTGTGTGCGTATGACCTCTTTAAGAGCTTTGTTATCAACTACCGGTCCGCGGGCAGCGTTAACAAGGATTATCCCGGGACGCATTAGATTCAGTTTCTTGGCATCAGCAAGATGGAAAGTACTGTGTGGGCCGGAATGTGTGAGCGGAGTATGAAAGGTCACTACATCACATTCGGCCATAAGTGTTTCCAGTGGTTCGTAGTTTACATCGGTATATCCGGCTTCAGCACGCGGAGGGTCGCACACACGTACTGTAGCTCCGAGACGTCTGCCCCATTCAGCTACGATACTGCCTACATTTCCGTAACCGACTACTCCTAT
This sequence comes from uncultured Porphyromonadaceae bacterium, assembly GCA_947174735.1. GTDB lineage: Bacteria > Bacteroidota > Bacteroidia > Bacteroidales > Muribaculaceae > Lepagella. The sequence goes on along the minus strand of CAMWKC010000099.1, from coordinate 2,050 downwards.
TGTAGTGTTTGCCGGATTAACACCCATACATAACAGAGATGCCCATACATACTGCGCTACTCCGGGAGCATTGCAGCCAGGTGAGTTACGAGTCGTAATACCGTGAGCGGTACACCACGGTATATCAATCTGATCAGTACCAATCGTAGCAGTAGCTATCAGACGCACTTTGCTATTGCCGAGCAGAGCTTCGCCACAGCGTGTACGGGTACGTATCAGCAGAGCGTCGGCATCACGGACGAGCTCAGGTGTGAAATCATCCTGACTGACATATTTAACATCGGCCAGCGGTTCGAGACGTCCGTGTATGAAAGGTATGTCGGCATCAATCAGAATATGTGGTCGGTACATTGTCGGTTATGTTGCTATGGTAAGTATGTAGAGTACTATATAGATGAGGCTGAAAAGAGAAAGCATAAGCCGCGGACGTGGTATGCGCCACAGACCGAAAAGATTGGCTATCTGTACAGCCACTGTCAGGTAAAGAGTTGTCAGGTAAGCTTCAAGGTTGGTATAATCAAGGAATATTGCTGCAAGACTACCTATTCCCGTCACAGCTATGGTAAGATTGAGCGCAAGTACACAGGAATTGCCGGCATAAAGTTTCATCATACTGTTGAGACCTATAAGTATTCCGGCCAGTATGGCGAAACCGGCTCCTATAAGCACCGGTACTGTGTCGCCCGGTGCGAGATTGGCCAGCAGCAGATTGTGAGGAGTAGGCAGATGAAAACTGTCAAGCGGCAGTAGGCCTAGGCCTATACCTACCCAGTATGGCGCTCCAAGACCTATAAAGAACGCTCCTATCTCACGCCATCGACACACCTTAAGAACAATAAGATTAATAAGAGTGACAGGTATAAGTATCAGAAATGCATACTGTATCATAGAACCGAGCGCAATGACAGTCGCGACTACGAAAACAGGTTGTGTGGCGTTCTCAGAGCGGAAAGTACTTCCTAATATCCACCATATAGCCAGTGAGGCGGCACATAGCAGCGTTGGAGTGCCGAGACTTACCATCAGATACGGGTCAGAGGCGGTCATAATCGGAAATACAATAGCTACCACATTTCTTGCGCTTTTTATGCTATTATAATAACGTCCGTATATTATGGTGCCGAAGGCCAGAAGTACCACAATAGTTGTGTTGATAGCCCATGACCATATCGGAATGATGTCCCATTCGGCTGGTGAGGGGAGACAGATGCCCGGAATGGCATCGCCCGGTGATGCCGGACCGATATGCAGCCATGCGCCTAAGCTCATCAGCAGACAGGCAATCAGAGCTACTAACAGGAGCGGGATGTCTTTGACTTGTTGTCGTTGAGGCATAAACCGGGATATAAAATTTATTAACTTAAAAGTGGGTAGGATATGGTCCGACATACGTACCGTAAGCATGCAGCCGGAACGAGTGTCGGACCAGATTCTTTTTAGTATAATCGGAATATTTTATTCGTCGGCACCGTTTTCTTTGTCATTCGCTTTTTTCCATGCAGGTTTACGCGAACGTATAGGTACCTTTGAGAAAACTGTGGCTGAGGTTTCAGGCAGTTGCGGTCCGCGCGGCTTTATTTCGCGTGCCGGACGTGAAGCTCCTCGTTCGCCGTCACGTTTCGGATACGAAGGACGTTCACCGTCACGTTTCGGATACGAAGGACGTTCACCGTCACGTTTAGGATAGCTTCCTCGTTCGCCGTCTCGTTTCGGATACGAAGGACGTTCACCGTCACGTTTAGGATAGCTTCCTCGTTCACCGTCGCGTTTCGGATATGAAGGACGCGGAGTTATGTCCTGCTCGAAATCATCGAAATCATCGTATCTTCCTTTAGAGCTTGATGTGGGAAGGGCACGTTTGTAATTGTATCAGCTGAGTTTGTCAGGACGTTTGTTGTCCTTACGTCGATCACGTTTAGGAGTAATTCATTTGCCGTGAGCTTTGTTGAAGGCTTTTGACTCCTTTTCCCACTCGTCATCACTAATGTGACGTACTTTGCGCGGGCCGTTGTCTTTATCTTTATTACCTATTGAGCCGCCTTCACTACGA
>CAMWKC010000098.1 GCA_947174735.1 uncultured Porphyromonadaceae bacterium | reverse complement strand
ATATCACCATGTCAGCGAGATTTACCTTACCGTCATCATTGAAGTCACCCTGATAGTGGGTTGAGGCAGAAAGAGCACCCCAACCCAATATAAAAGTAACTGCTGTCAGAAAATTTCTTTTCATAACTGTGTAATATTTTAATCCCAGCCACCTATCGAGCCGCCTATCTCAATCTTTGTCTGAGACGGATTCTTGCTGAGAGTTACAATGAGGGTTGATTTGTAACCCTGCTTAAAGGAAATTTTACCTTCCATCAGATAACTGACACCACCGGCTATAACCTCAACCAAAGGTCGTCGGCTTTCGATGTTCTGCGGTACAACTATGGCCTGATATTCCGTAGCAGATAGTTTTTGTGCCTTGATAAGCATAGTGCCCGCGTATGGATCTTTTGAAATACCACCCGTAGCAAGATCTATTGAAGCCACACCTACAGTATTGTGTATATATACTTCACAGTCCGAAGGTAGGTCACCTTCATACTCCGCACTTTTCTCTATCCGCACTATGGCCTTGCTCATCTTATGAGAGAATTGTAAACTAACGGGATTAGCTGAGGCAGTGACTTCTGACTTCGCAGCCCAGATAAAATCAGAAGCTGTATAACCCTCATGACTTGACTGATCAGCCTGTATGGCAAATGAGAAATCCTGAGTGTCGTTCACTTCCTTAGAATAGGGATAGTAAGCATAAACATTATATTTCCCCTCATTCCAATACATCTTACGTGCGGCTTTCCAAGCCGAACCGTCATAAGTAAAGAGTTCGTTATTAAGTACATTACCTCCAAGTTGCAGATTCAGACCATCTTCAACGATGTACACACCTATATTGTCCTTATTCTCAAACTTAGTATCTGTAGCACGTGTATCATCAGCATAACTACAGACAAAGGCTATCTCAGGCTGTGAGATTTCCGGCTCTGTAATCTTTTCAGAGCTACATGCCGACATAATTGTGATAACTCCCATAAGGAGCAGATTGTGATATAGTTTCATGATTTTTCAGTATTTTTTTGATTTAACAATTCTTACACAGTGATGCAGCCCTGAAGCACTGTAACTTTCCGAAGCTGCTGGCATAGCAGCCCTTGTGCTACCTGTACTTCCCCATCTGTCACTGTCTTCAGCATAGAACCGCTCCATAGTAAAGCCTTCCCCGGAATATTCGAGTATACGCCTGGCTATTTCCTGTCGGCTTATAGCATTATAATACGGAATACCGTAATTCATACAGGAATTAATCTCACTTCTGAATACTCCGCGTGCTACGCCGTAAGCACCTTCGAACACGTCAACATTATCGCTGTAACGTGAATCAAATATGAAATGGCTCCACGGCACTTCCGCCATCTTACCGGAAGTCGAGATATTTTGCCACCAGCCATACATATTTTTCTCATCTATAGCTGATCGTTCGGATGAAGTGAGATAACGGTTATAATTTATACGCTCCTCCGCCAGCTTGCCGAAAGCATGACCGCCGGCCTCGTGTTGGATAACACCACGAGTGTCCATCGGATATGCTGCCGAACTTGGCGAGCATATAGCCACGGCACTTCCGTCCCACGTCATAGTCGTAGCACTTCCGTATTCATCTGAATTGAGACTCATTATAATCAGTGACCGATTCATTTTATCTCTTGTAAGTGGAGAATGTAACACGGCATAGTCAAACACGTCGTCAACATTATCATGCATCAGAGTGCCACCGGCATAAAGTGTCATGAACCGTGTATTACGCCATGTATTAGCAGTATTTACACCGGATTCCTGTGACAGACTTATACAAGCATACACATTGAAATAATCCCGATAAGTACTGTAAGGAGGTAAGCCGAAGAAGGCCTCCATCTGCTCGTTAACAAGCCTGAGATATTCACCTTCAGATATTGCTTTACCGTCAAACCCGTCGCCGACAAAGAGTATGTCGATACCGTTGCCACGGCTTGCTTTCTGTAAAGTCACACACTCGTCCTCATCATACTGATAATCAAACTGACTTACAGCACAACGTGTGGTAAACTCAGTACCTTTCAGCGAAAACTCTATGTAGTCTTCCCGATTACCTGCACCCTTAGCCAGTTCGTTGATAGTCAGAGTAAGCTCTGTCTTTCCTGTACCTGAAGTTTTGGAAAGACTACACCATGAAGGCTGATGCAAGACTTCCCAGTCTCCGTCACTGTTCAGGACCAAAGTCTCCTGATGCCGTGTGATAAGAGCGTTGGCAATGGCCGGACGACAAACGAAATTAGAGTAGGCTGCTATACGTTTAAATTCTTTCCATCCGTCTGCGTGACGGTACTCCTCTACTGACTGTGCAGGCACCTGTATAGTAAAGTTATCTTTCGGTACATTATAGAAAGGATCCATTACTTTCCAATCCCACTTATAAGTCGTCAGAAGAGGAGGCTCCGGATTATTGATTACTATTGATGTAAGGTTATAGCAGTTACCGAAAACCTCACCCTCGATTTTAGTCACATTCTCGCCGATAATAACTTCCTCAAGCATTGTACACCCGGCAAAGAGGCTATGATTCAGCGCTGTTATATTCTTAGGAATCCTTATCGAACCACTCAGACGGGTATTATTCTCAAAGCAACCGTTACCAATCTGAAGAATTCCCTCCGGAAATATTATTGAAGAGAACTTATTGCTTGCAAATGCATAATTTTCAATATTCCTTAGGGTTGAAGGGAGCTTCAGTTCACCCTTTAATTCACTATTCTGAAAAGCAGCGTTCTGAATCTCTATAAGGCCTTCCGGAAGCTCCAGCAGATTATACTTGCTTGTACTGAAAGTAAACTCACGTATTACCTTTATACCCTGCGGAATCACAAGATTTCCAGTCAACGGCACTCCATAGAAAGCGCCTTTTCCGAGCTCCTCCAGATTTTTCGGTAAAACGAGCTGTCCGGAAAATCTCGATCCGTCAAAAGCGATGGAACCGATAAATCTTACGTTATCGGGAAGTACCAGTTCACCCGAAAGGTAGGCTCTGCAAAATGCCGCACTTTCTATAAATTCCAGCGTCGTAGGCAGTGACAGATTCCCGACTAAAGAAAAGCAGTTGGTAAAGACACCTCTTCCTCCGCCCCAGTGACCCGGAGCAGCATCATTAAGATCAGTTCCCTTACCGAGATGAGTCACCCCCTCCGGAATAATCAGGTCTCCCATGAGACCGGAATCAGCAAAAGCGCAGCTGCCAATTCTCCACATCTTTTTCGGGAAAACCACATGATTAAGCGTGGACATATCACATAGTGCCTCATCAGGGAGAACATCTCTTGTGTCTTCCTCCCAGACAACGCTTTCGTAAAGATTCAGTGATTTGAGATAAGATAAATTCTCTCTTATATATCTGAAATCATTTTCGTCTAATTCACCCTCTATCTTGAGATTTATAAGATCTTCAGCCTTATATCCTGCTTTGTCTATACACTGAGACAGAGTTCCTCTTTCAGGAACTTTGACTATTACGTATTCACGCATGATACCGTCACGGAATTCAACAGTATCCAGCCACGGAGTCACAGCCTCGTCAGTAAGACGGACTTCATACTTTCCGGCATCTGTACGTTTGTCAACGGTGATAGTGAATGTATGTAATTTCCCGGAAACATACACCATATCCTCACTCTTGGCAAGGTTATAATCAATACCGTCCACAGTTACCGCAATCACTCCCTGAGCAGCTTTTACAGTCTGGGGCACTACGATACCTCTCCATTCGCCATTATGTGCAAGCGGTGTCACAGAGACGGTCGGGCGGCTGCCAAGAGTTATCTCGCCTGTAGCAAGACTGACAGTTGCATCCGGCACAATGTTGGATATCAGAACCGATTTATCAATCTTGTTCCACTCATCAGCCTCGAAACCATCGCCTTCTTTAAGCGTGACTCTGACTCCTGCCATAACATGTCGCAATGTAAGATTCACCCGTTCGGAAGTAGGAAAAGCCTTTATTACCTTTCCCCATAGAAAGTCGCTTGCCTCATACCCGCCTGGAGAATCGGCAGACCCTGAGGTATTCTGCTGTCGCTCGATACAGAATCCTACCGCCGTAGGATTAGATACACTCGCTATAAACGGATAATAACCTATAATATCGGCCGGCATCTCATTTGATGTCCAGTATAGGTCGGTAGTACCGCTCCATGAATTATCGGCAGCATGAAAGGTATATCTTACGTTTTTTCCGTGTACGTCTCCGCCAATATACTCCGGTGTGCCGTCGGTATAATCAAGTACATACACTCCCATACGGTCGCCATCCGTAAAACCGGCATCGGAAGCGCGTGTCTGTGAGGGATAGGCCGCAGAAATACTTATAGGATATTCCGTATTTCCCTTATCAGGAAAAGAAAGATTCTCATCTCCGCAACCGGTTAGGCCGATAGCTAACGATACCGGAATAAGAGCAGAAATCAATTTATATATCGTTTTCATCTTTTACCTCCTTTCTTACCGAATTTATAGTCAGTGATTCTGACAGGCGGCAGTCCGTGACATACATTGCCATAGCTGACATTTTCATTGCCGCGAGTGGTTGAAGTGAAATCCTTACCTATTCCACGCTTGTCATTGGCGTAGAAATTTTCAAGATTGAACTGTTCACCGGCCAGTTTCATAATACGCTGCACAATCAGTTGACGGCTCCATGTCGAGAAATAAGGTACATTATTATTCATACAGGAATTTTTCTCCGATCTGTAGACTCCTCTCGAATGAAAATATCCACCCTCGTAAATGTCTACAATATCACCATACGAAGGATTATAGATAAGATGTGTCCACGGCACCTCTCTATAGCCGCTGTTCAGCGACATATTCAGTCCGAATCCTCCTGCCTGATCAGCAAGCAGACCTTCCACATGTCCGCAGCATATACAGGAACATTTATTTATAAATGCCCTGTGATAGATATATTCATCACCCAGCCAACCTATACCGTGACCGCCGGCCTCATGCTGTATCAGACCTCTTGCATCCGAAGGATACTCACAAGCGCTTTTGGTCACTACCGAACAGAATGAATCACCTACATAAGTCACGCCTTCATACATATCCGTATTCATGACAAGTATAGTTCCTACAGTCGGATTAGGCCGGTTAACGATAGGAGGTACCGTTTGGGCACAATAGTCCATAGCAGCCTGCCAGTCAATACGCAAGCGTATATCGCTGTTGAGTATGGCACCGTGAAATTTGGTATTTCTCCAATGGTTTATATCTTCCGTACCGCTATCCTCCGATAAAGCGAAAGCCATGTAGACGTTGAAATAATCTCTGTATGAAGTATATGGCTCGACTGCGAACAGGTATTCCATCTCCTGTCGCATATCGTCCAGATATATACCTGAGGAAATATCGATAGCATCATAGCCATCACCTACAAAAAAGAGGTCTATTCCGTTACCCTTAGTGGCTTTCTGTAGCTGAAGGTAACTATCCTCGTCATATTCGTAATCATACTGACCCACATTAATATGGGTGAGATAATCATTATTGCCTTTTAGACGGAAGGTTACCTTGCCCGTTCTTGGGGTTGAATTATGTCCCATTTCATCAACTGTCAGAGTCAGTGTAGTCTTCTTGCTGCCGCTCTGTCGGTCGAGATGACACCAGTCAGGACATTCCGCTATCTCCCAGTCAGCATCCGCATTGAGTATAATTTCCTTCTTTCCGCCTTTATTAAGCACATTGAATTTTGAAGGGCGGGCTACAAAATTACGATAAGCTGCAATACGTTTAAATTCACGCCACCCCGGAGCTTTGCGATAAGCATCGACACTTTCTTCAGGAACTTCAACCGTGAAGTTATCTTTAGCCACCCCGTTAAAGACTCCGTCATCGAGTTTTGGAGGTGTGAGAGCATCGCATCTTATATAATTCAGTGAGACACAGCTTCCGAAAGCTTCCCTCTTAATCCTTTGTAATTTTTCGGGTAGAATCACCGCTTCCAACTTATAATCGTTACAGAAAGCTACTTCCCCTATTGTTTCGATAAGAGGAGGTATTACAATTGTATCCTGCAAATTCGGCATATTACAGCAGACGCCTTCTTCAATAAATTCCAGATTCTTCGGGAAGGTTATATGACTTAGATTGGTCTCTGAAAAAGCAAGACGACCTATATAAGTCACACTCTCAGGAATAATCATGTCTCCACGCAAGGGATATTTCCAGAATGCCTCTTCGCCTATAGAGACCGGAGCATCAGGAAACCGGACAAAAGTGACCGGAAGATAACCGTACGGACCCACTTCAGTGAGATGACGCGGAATCTCAAGATTACCTTTTATACCATTCATATTGGCGAAAGCTTCGGCCTCAATGGTCTTAATAGTATGCGGCAGATGAAGTTCGCCGGTAAAATTCTTACAGTCGGCAAAAGCCTTATAACCGATAAACTCCAGTCCTTCGGGCAGCACAAGCTCACCTGTGAAATCACAGTTCTCAAAAGCACTGGAACCTATATATTTCAAAGTCGAAGGCAGACTGAGAGTACCTGAAAGGTTAGTATTGCTGGTCGTATAAGCCTGCCAGTTGCTGAAGGCGGCGTTGTCTACGAAAATCATACCTTCCGGCAGATCGATCGAACCTGTGATATTTGTATTTCTGAAAGCATCGGTTCCTATTCCCACGAATTTGTCAGGAAGAACAACAGTCGAAAGATACTTCATATCTTTACAGGCCTCGTTAGGAATTACTCCTGTATATTCAGTATCTGTATAATCAAACCACGCACGGTGAGTTATAGTAACCTCTTTAAGATTCAGTGCTTCGAGATACTTCATATTCTCACGCATGAACCGGAAATCATTTCCATCTATTTCTCCCGTAAGTTTGAGATTTCTTATTTCCGAAGCTTTCAGCCCCGCAGCAGCTATGCACTCGCCTATCGTACCGGCTTCAGGGACATTAACTATGATATATTCCTTCACCTTACCGTCATGAGAAACCGGGTCGCTCTCCCATGCTGTGATTGATTCATCAAGTAACTGAAATTCAAAATCTCCTGTCGGCACACACTTGGAGACCTCTATCGTAAACTTATGAAGTTTTGACTGACGATACGTCATCTCCACATCTTTCGTAAAGCTATAGCTGTCCTCACCGACATTAATTGTGAGCAGTCCTTCTCCTCTACTGACTGTTTGAGGTATGATTACAGCACGGTAATTATCATTGTACGGATTCATTATCACAGGTACAGTTTCCGCACCTGAAATCACCGACACTTCTCCGGTAGATAAATTCACATCACCGCTTGTTACGGTATTACTGACAAGAACAGACTTACTAAGCTGATTCCATTCTCCTTCATCAAAGTCTTCTCCTTCGACAAGAGTTACCTGCACGGCAGCCATAATATGGTGCATTGTCAATGATACCAACGGTGTCGAAGGATTGACACCGGCGCTTTTGGCCCACAGTAAGTCGGACTGTTCGTAAGCAGGAAGATTGCCGCCGGCAGCTTCCTGTGACTGATTGCGGGCTACGGTAAACCTGTATGCATCCGTGTTATCAATCTCATTCACATAAGGATAATAGGCATAGAAATCTACAGGTGTCTTGTCATCGGGAAAATATATGTCCCTGTCTCCATCCCATGTATTGGTCTTAG
>CAMWKC010000097.1 GCA_947174735.1 uncultured Porphyromonadaceae bacterium | reverse complement strand
GCGGTAGGGGTTTGGTCTATAACGTCCACTGAGCTTTCACCGCTCAGGAAGCCGGTGGATACCGCTTCGGAACTTTGTGAGATTTCGGCTCCCCTGATGCCCCGCACGGTGAAGAGATAGTCGCCTGGGATGCTTATACCTCCGACAGTTATGAGCGTATCGGCACTTGGCAGATTTTCAAAACCGGCTACCGGTACAGCTTCGTATGAATGAAATGTAAGCGTTATGTCATCAATGACGATATATCCTCCATTACGGTTAAAGGTAAGTATGACACCTGTGACTTCGTTGCCGAAGTCTATGGTTTCGACAGCACCTTTCACCGATACTTCGGTCACTGCTGTTTCAGCAGTTGTGCCGTCAGGGTATATTGCTGTCACGGTCAGTGTGTTGTCTGTTATCTGCGAACGGCTGAAGAACGTCAGTCGCTCGATACCGACATCGGTGTAATGTATTTTGAAGGTATCCCCGTCGTCAGACATACGCAGTGCCGGAGATGCTGTACCGAACAGAGGCTGTGACAATGTGGAAGAAGTGGTGCTCCAGCCCCCGGGGAGATTATCGAGTCCGTCCGTAAAGTCATAATTTATTGTTTCGGCTTCTCCGGCCTGAATGGTGCTAAGTGTACAGAGATAGCCGGTTGCATTTTCAAGCGGTTGCCATGAAGCTGTGAAACCGTCGCCTCGCAGGTCGCTGATGATAACTCCTGTCGGACGGCTTTCGAAAAATTCAAGGGCGCCGGTAGTGACTGTCACAGGAACCGTAGCAGAGGTATAGGAGCCGGCAACTGCCTGAAGCCTCACACTATAGGAAGTGTTTGGTGTAAGATTGCCGATTGTCAGTGTGGCAGCATCGTTGAATGTAAGATTTTCGTAATCTGTGAGCGGTCTGTCTTCGGCATCTGTTACTGTGAGAGCATAGCCCAGGGCATCTTCCTGTGCGGACCATGACAGCACGAACGAGCTGCCGTGTATGCTACCGATGTTAAGTGCCGGTGCTGCCGGAATAAACTCCGTATCACCAAGTATGAGGAGCGTACGTTCTTCAAGGGGGTCTATATAATCGAAAGCAAATACTTCCTCACCGTTCCAGCTCTTGAATGAGAATGTTGTTACTTTTGCTGTACCGGGAAATACATCGCCATACATTGTGGATGTGTTTTCGGTACCGTCGGCTTCCACTATGTCTATGTGCTGGTGTGTGGCGTCGGTGTTGATGCGGTTTGTTTCCCACAGAGTTTCGTCCTCATCTATATGCCATACTATAAGTCCTTCTGCGGGCAGGAAGCGGTCCCAGCCTTCTCTGCGGCGTGACTCCACGAAGAAACATTCGCGTCCTTCAGTATCAGGAACCTCAATACGCAGCGCCGACCCTCCGGCTGTCAGAGGTGCGACAGACAGAATCCCCGGCTGCCGGGGTGCTGTCTCATCAGGTGTGAGCCAGCCGAGTACGGCACGTTCGTAGGCTGAGAAGGAAAGGGGTGTGTTCTGGTTATTGAGGTATGAGGCGGCCGCCATGGTATCCCATTGCTCCACACCGCTTCGTCCTGAGGAGTAAAGTGTATCGTAATGATCGGCCAGTCCGAGCACATGTCCGAATTCATGTACGAAAGTACCGATACCGACAGGCTGCCACAGCGGAGCAGTGTTAAAACGTATCTCATTGCTGCAGGCATAGTTGTTGATGCGTTTGCCGTCAAGTACAAGGTCCACTCCCCAGTTGTCGAGCAGAAGACCGTTATGCGGCCATATTGCTTCTCGGCGTGAACTGTCTGCCTCGCCGAAACCGGCATAGAAGAAATAGATGCTGTCCACATTGCCGTCGCCGTCGGCATCGAAATCCGCAAAGTTGATATCGGCATCAATAGCCTCACACGCTTCGACTACCATACTCCATGCGTTAGGGTCAAGTTTATTGTCAGTATCATCACCGTAAAATTCTGTCGTCCCTGAAAGCTGTACGGGACCGACCACTACAAATTCCGGGTCAAACAGTCCGCGTGAGCTATCGATATAGAAATCACGGGCTGAGCCGTCGGCACCGTTAGCGTGTGTGAAGCCCGGTTCGTTAAGCATGCGGTCATAATAATCATAAGCGTTCTCAACAGTGGTAAACTTACAATCCGCGAACTCCACAAGTACGACCAGAGCCTTCTGATGGCCCAGTGTTGGATAATTTGAGATACGTATATAAGGCGTAGTGCTTGCCGAGAGGTTGTGTCGCGGACTGCGTATAAAATGTGCCGGTGACTGCGGTGTGGCAGGTTCGTAAAAACCGGCTTTATTAAGTGCTACCGGGCATCCGGATTCGTCAAATGTACGGAAACCGTTTTCGTCCCCCACCATATAGAGAGTTATGACCGAGCCATCGGGCTGGGTTACCTTAATGGGGTCGGTTATCGCCGGCACCGCTTTGAGTTGCAGACTGCCTGCAGCCAGAGAGAGCAGCAAGGTGATAAGGGTTGGTAAAGTGGTTCGCTTCATAATCGTATTATGTCGTTCTGTTAGATGCCCGCAAAGTTATACAGTGGTTATGAAGCTGTCAAAAAAATCAATTCCCGATTTTTTAATTTAAAAAATCGGGAATTGAGAGTATTGATTATTAGTATTTTAAGTCGCAGGGTAAAATAAGCATATATTTATCTGATCCCTGTCATATATTGAGCAGCGACCTGCGGTATGCCGATGGTGACAGACCTGTGGCCTGTTGGAAAAGCTTGTAGAAAGTAGTCAGTGAGTTACAGCCTACCTCACCGGCTATATCTTTGATAGGTGTCTCGAGGCGTGAACGGTCGGAAAGAATCCTTACGGCTTCTCGCATACGGAATGAATTTATAAACTGGGCATAGTTCATATCGGCGTTTTCTTTTATTGCCTGTGCCAGATAGGTGGGATTGGTACCCAGCCGTTCTATAACTGCCTCGCGCGTAAGGTTGGCATCACGATACAAAGCTTCATCAGTCATGAGCTGCTGCAGGCGGTTGAAAAGCTCACGGGATTTCGATTCACGGTTGGCTGCCGCCTGTCTGTCACGTTCGTTATGGTCCGATTGTTGTGTTTCGAGTTCTTCCAACCGGTGACGGTAACGTTCTTCTTCAGCCAGCATGTTGAGGTTTTGTTGTACGATGTGTTCATACAGTCTGTTACGCCGGCGCAGTGTGACTATCACGTGGGCTATGGCCGCAGCCGCTATGGCAAGCAGCAAAGCGAGCACGATATTGAGACGCCGGCTTTCACGGGCTTTCTGTTCTGCAAGGGTGCGCTCCTGTTCCTTATGTACCGCCTCAAGCATAAGCCGGCGTTCGTTCATCATACGTTTGCGTTCGGTACGTCCGAAATTTTCAGCTGCCTCCAGAGCTTTCGTCATATAAGAAGCCGCCAGTCTGTAATCTCTCAGATATTCATAATTCTGGGCTGTGATTTTATAAAGTTGCGGAAGGTAGTCGTTCGATGAGGCTGACTGTGCTTTCTCTATACCGGCGGCAAGCAGGCTGATAGCGTCATTGTAGCGATGCTCCTTTTCGGCATTCTTGCCGAGCACCATATACAGTTCGGGAACATAGATCGGGAAGTCTGATTCTATCTTTGGTTTTATACGCAGCAGTATTTCGGTTGATTCTGTTGTGTGACCTTCATAACTGAGTATCAGGGCTTCAAGAAAATCGAGTGTGTCACGGTCATGGTAACCGTATTTATCGGCTATATCATACGCCTGAGCAAGATATTTACGTGCCTGTTCATACTCCTCACGCAGTATACTGAATTCCGCCAGTGATTTCAGACCGCTGTATAGATAATGTCGTTCTCCCGTACGCAGCCCGTAGTCGTAACAGCGCCGTGCATACTCTATACCGGAGGTATCGCGTTGCAGACGTGCTACCTGTGCCAGATTGCTGTAAGCGCTTCCCTCCATACCGGGATAGTCCTTACACTGCATAAGATAGTGCTGTGCCAGATAGTAATTTGAATTGACGTTACCCTCATAGATAGCAAGGCAGTTGAGTACGTTGCCGGTCAGTGTGTCATTGCCAAGATGCTTTGCCAGTCTGTAAGCCTCATTCAGTAATTCTCCGGCTTTCGGACTGGCACCTAAAAACATCTCGGCGCTGCCGAGGTAATAGTCGGCATATCCTAAATAATAATCGTTACCTTCACGTTGACTTATGGTTCTCAGGCAGCTGGCGTGGCTACGTGTACTGTGAAAGTCACGTCTTTCCATAGCTTCTGAACACAGTTTCAGCAAATACGCCTGATCATTGGGAAGTGTGTCTTGCCGCTGAGTGGCGAAGGCGGTAAGACTTGTCAGCATTATTATATACAGGATAACAGTTTTCGACATTGCTGTATGGAACAGAAGAATGATGGTTTAGATTCAGAGGTGTCCGAAGCGACGGTGCATTTCGAGGAAGCGTGCGAGGGTGTCGCTGCCGTGCCGCTCCATTGAGCGCAGCACGCGGTCAAGCGGTTTTTCGGCTGTTGGGTCACCGGATTTGGAGTAGAATTTATCGGCATAGCATATAAGCTGCTCTTCGACTGTGACCGGACACATATCTCGGTGTGGCAGCGGCAGTTTCTGGACCTCTATGTCGGCTATGGTCAGTCCGGCGCCGGTGTGCCGTTCGCATACCATCGCGTGTCGCGGCAGGCCGAGGGCTTCGAGCATACGCCGCCCTTCGATGCCGTGACAGATGTAGGGTAGGGTACCATGACACAGTATTCCCGGAGCGTCAGTATTTATAATACCTATATCGTGCAACATGGCGGCCTCACGCACGAAGTCAAGGTCGCACTCCACGCCACGGTCGCGTGCACATGCCAGCGCCTTGCCGGCCACACACTCCGAGTGTGTGAGCAGCAAGGCGCGTAGTGCAGGACTTGAGGCGTAATACAGATCGATTACCTCAAGGGGTGTCATATTCTTTCTTAGTCGAAGTCGATTATTTCGCACCAGCCGTGGATGTCGTCAGCTTCGCCGTACTGTATGGCGCGCAGAGCGTTGTAGAGTTTTTCACTCCACGGACCCGGTTTGCCGTCGGCTGAGAATACATACTGGCGGCCGGTGTCGAGGTCGTCTATCTGACCGATGGGCGAGATAACGGCAGCTGTACCGCAGGCACCTACTTCTTCGAATGTCTCCAGTTCCTCTACAGGTATGTGGCGGCGCTCAACCTCCATACCGAGGTCTTTAGCTACTTGAGTGAGACTCATGTTGGTGATAGAAGGAAGGATAGATTCGGAGTGGGGAGTAATGTATTTGCCGTCGCGTACACCGAAGAAGTTAGCGGCTCCGCATTCGTCAAGATATTTCTTCTCTTTGGGGTCGATATACAGCATCACTGAGTAGCCGAGGTCATGAGCTTTCTCACCTGCTACGAGCGAAGCGGCATAGTTGCCGCCCACTTTGATTGAACCAGTGCCTTTAGGTGCAACACGGTCATACTCGCGGCTCATGCACACTTTGGTGGGTTTGAAGCCGGACTTGAAGTAGGGACCTACCGGAGTCACAAGCATAATGACCATATATTCATCGGCGGGTTTTACACCTACACGGGGTGAGATACCGATTTCGAGGGGACGTATATACAGCGAGGCACCGGTGCCGTAGGGAGGAATGAAGCGTTCGTTGAGCTTCACTACCTTGCGCACCATCTCGCAGAAGAGTTCTACGGGCATGGGCTGCATCTTGATGCCTTCGGCCGAACGGATGAAACGCTTGGCGTTCTCTTCCATACGGAATACACGTACTTTGCCGTCTTTGCCACGGAAGGCCTTAAGACCTTCGAACGACTCCTGTCCGTAGTGCAGACATGAAGCTGCTATGTGCATGGGTATGTATTCGGAGTCTGAAACTTCGATTTCGCCCCATTTTCCGTCTTTGTAAGTGCAACGTACGTTGTAGTCGGTAGGCATGTAGCTGAATGTCAGATTTGCCCAGTCGATTTTTGTTTCTTTCATGTGTTCTGGTAGATATAATGGTTAGATGTCTGTCTGTGTGAAGTTAGCGGCTTTTGCGGTTATATAGCCACTTTGCAAGTGAAGTCGTCGACTTTGACTATGTAGACTCCGTGTGTGGGCAGTTGCAGCTGGTGTGTTCCAGGCGCGAGTGTCTGCTGAGACACCTGTCGGCCTATGATACTGAATACCTTGATTTCGACCTGTCGGCCCGTAGTGACTATAATGACTCCGTTGGCGGTCTTGATTTCGATTTCAGCTTCTTTAGCTACCTGCCGTGTATCGGCCCTCTCGGTCTTAAGAGTCTCCCACGTGTGTTGTTGCGCTGCCTGCGGGTTGTTAGCCCGTAAGTCGGCGACCGCCAGTACCAGAATGGCAGCGGCTATACAAGCGAGTCGGTGGGTTCGGCGTCTCATAGACTTTCGGCTGATAGGGTTGTGGTCAAAGAGTGTTTAGATTTCACACGGTAAAATTATAAAAAAAATGCCATACCCAAAAAGAGTACGGCTTTTTTTAATACTACGATGAGCTAATTTAACTTTTTAAGGAGTGTTACGCGATATAAGGTAGAGTATCAGTATAGCGATGCCACACATTACCAAGCTAATTAGAAATATTTTGAAGCGAAAATTATTCCGATGCTCATCATCCGCAAACTTGTTGCCTGGCTTACGTCTCTGATAGGCACTGTACAGAACGCTGGCAGGGATAAGCAGCAACGGTATAAGAATAATTATAAATATTAATATATTCATATTTAACTTGCTTAGCTAATTTCTAATTTGTCGGAATAGGAAGTAAAGCTAAAAAAGTTATCAATCCGCCTACTGTCAGAAACAATATTATAATCTCGATATATTCTCTGGCTTTTCCCTTAATTATGAGATACATTATCACGTATAAAAATATGGCATAGTATATACCCACAATAGTCCACATTAACCATGATGGTACGTCACCAGGCATTAATACACCTACCAGCATTAATACTACGCTTAATATCTCTCCGGCTAATATAAATTTTTTACCGGGTATATACAAATTATGTAATTTCATACACTTTTATTAAGTCTTAAGAATTAGCCTAGCCACTTAGATATTAGTGTATGCCATAATGTGTACAAGCATAGTAATCCCATGCGGCATCTGCAGCACCTAAAACGGCTGCAGCTGCTTCTAATTCCTCTATAGTGGGGAGTAAAGGTCCTGATAGACAAGCTAGTTCTATCGCTTCAGGTGCTGTTGCTGTGAGAGAAATGAGTCTTAGTTTATTCCAAAAAGCAGTTCTGCAAGTAATTTCATTGCCGCTTATTCGATGTGCTGTATTCTTGATGTTTGGATTTAACCAAAAATTCTTATCTGCTAGGCAATCTGCACATATACAAGTATTTATAAATAATAGTTTCAATGCCTCATCTGAGAACACAGCACCTAATTCTATAACTCTATTTACATTATTTCCTCCATACTCCAAATACTCGTCTATTGTTTTCGAAAGAAGTACATAATCTTCAGCAGAAAAATGATTAAAGAAGGTTGAGAACCATCTATCATAAGCTTCTTCCTGATGTTTTATGACCTCTTGTGAGTATGGTAAATTTATAATGGCGTTCAATTCTTCCTCCGATAAACTATTGATAATATCAATCACTTTAGGAGTTGAATGATTACGAGTAACTGTTTCATCTATACCAAGATTTCTGTAAGTA
>CAMWKC010000096.1 GCA_947174735.1 uncultured Porphyromonadaceae bacterium | reverse complement strand
GCCCATACGTGAGATTCCATTCCTCGAAGGCGGTGAAAATGCAGAACTTTCCACAGTAATCGACTTCGCAAATCCGGATCCCGACATTACCTACACACTGCAGCCTTTGTACAGAGGTCCTTCAGGAAGTGTATGGATGCGCGCCTCAGCTGACTTTGTGTACGATGCTTCGGGTGTGGAAGGTATAGGTGCCGAACAGGATGCACTCACATTTATCTATGACAAATCACTGCGTCATTTCGATATAGTAGGCAGTGCAGAGATAGCCGATATCCAGGCTGTTTATACTAACGGTATGCCAGCAGCTTTCAAAACACATAAGCTCTATGACACTACTACTCTTGACTTCTCGGAAAGTGCACAGGGTATAGTTGTCGTAACAGTCACTACTGTAGACGGCTATCGTAAATCACTCAAAGTAGCACTCTGATAACCGACGTACAGTCACAATAAAACGGAACCCTCGCTAATTTTAGTGAGGGTTCCGTTTTATTGTGACTGTACGTCGGTTAAGACTGTACAGATATTTTAAACAATTTTATTTACGAACAACAATCTTCTTGGCAGTACTACCCTGACGCATGATAACTAACTCGCCTTCAACAGGCTTGTTAATCTTCAAGCCCTGAAGGTTATAATACTCAACAGGTGCATTGGCATCATTACCTACAAGAGCTACGCTGTTTTCGTTAAGTTCTATCATCGGAATACCGAGCTGATCAGGAGATGACCAACCACCATAAGTTCTACCACAGGCACCGCTTGCACCGAAAGTAGCACCTTCGATTACAATAGTGTTACCATCCATATAAGACAGATAACCATCTTCCTCAGCAAACTCTTCGATTATCTCCTCGACTTCGAAGCCTTCAATATAGTTGAAGTAGAAACCGAAGTTACCGGGATAGATTACCTGACCCATTTCCTGCCAATAGAAACCGGGATATGCACCAATGAAGCACAGTGCGGGACTACCGTCAGAGAACTGACCAAGTTCAACAGTTTCACCCTGCTTTACAAGTACACACTCAGGATTGCTATAATCTATCTCGATGGCACCGCCTACGTTAGAAGCATTCAGAGCTGCGTAAGGACCGCTGCTGTAAGGATTAACAAGACGTATAACCTTGTCATTCTCAACACTGCGTTGTATATCTACTTCGTAGGGAGCTGAAGTGAAAGGTACTTCAACGGCGTCACACCAAGCGTTAACCCAACCGTCAGTGAAAGTAACTTTACCTGCATCAACCCAACCTTCGTTAGACAGCTCACCACGCTTATAGAAAGAATTGTCCATCTCTAACATGAAACCGCCGTCAAGATCAGGAATCCAAATAGCAATACCATAATCAGTAGTCAGAATGCCGTTCTCGTTGTAAGTCAGAACAAGGTCATCATTAGCAAGAGCACCTGTCTGAAGATTGAAGGTAGTGAAATATACATTGTAAGTCTTGTTATCCGAATGAGTATATTCACCTATTTTCTGTCTGTCGGCTACAGTGATAGTACCGGCACCGGTATTAAGAGTACCCTTAATAATTACATCGCTCATGGGATTAAGACCATAAAGAAGTACCTCGTTATCAGATGCACCCTTAACAATCTTAATATCATTCTGCTCATAGGAACGAGAAGTAGTGCCGTCACCAACAAGACCAGTGATAGAAATCCACATGTACATGCCGTATACATCATCAGCATTCACAGCTACCTTAGTAGGTACTTTAAGCATAGTCTTGTTTACAAGAGGCTGGAATCCCTTATCCGAAGCCTTGCTGAACTCGGTGTTACGTACCGGGCTGGCGGCATTGGCCATAAGACCAAATGAAAGAGCCGCGAAAGTGAGTGCGTAAAACTTTTTCATTTCTGTGTTTTATATTAATTTAGTTATTATGGATGTTTAGTTTTATAAGTTTATAATGAGGTGAATTGTACGTTTCGGCTGGTACAGTGCCGATATATCTGTACTTCATGTCTGCAAAATTAATAATTAATTCTGAACTGCAACACTTTTTGAGATTTTTTTTCTTTTTATTTTTCTATTTCTGAAATCAGCTCTTTATTAAAATGTGGCTTAATAGCTAAGTAACGAATCATTCTATAAATTCAGGACCTCCCGTATGACAATATTGTCATACGGGAGGTCCTGAATTTATCTGTGTCTACTGTAGACACAAGGCTTTATTCATACATATCCTTAATCTGCGCAGCAACTTCGGGATTGTAATTAGTTTCACCAGAAGGAATAACATAGCGCCAGCCATGCTGGAAGGTAGCATCCCACTGACCTGCATAGTTAATAAGGAATGTATCACTTGAGGGATTATTTTTTTCCCAAGCCACACGCTTAATACCCTGATTCCAACGTTTGAACGAGAACCATGTGTCGCCTTCACCCCAAAGTTCTATACGGCGATAGAGACGAATTTCGTCACGCAGTTCCTCACCGGTAAGATTGCAGGTATAAGAAGAATTAATACGTTGCTTATTAAGCTCTTCGAGAAGCTGAGCAGCCCGGGCACTATTTCCTCTTTCATATTCAGCCTCAGCTTCGGTAAGGAGTAATTCGCTACCACGCAGCCATGAGTGTTCGCTACCGCACAAGATACCCTCATAACTGAGGAATTTAACCTGAGCACCGAACTGCACACCGGCCACTACGTTATCAGGCAGACCGTTAAACCACTGACGACGACGGATAGAACTCTTGGCAATAGTCTCGTCAATACTTACATCTACTCCATAAGGTGGTGTACCCCAATCACCTGCCGGAAGGTTGTTACGTACAAAGAGAGCGACAGCAGCTGCCATTTTCTCGTCACAACCATCCTTAGCAGTACCATACATGTAACCAAACTCATTGTTCACATAATCGACGCTCCAGAAGTCATCACGTGAGAACTTGAAATCAACATACTTATTGGCTTTATCAGGAGTCCAGAAAAGCTCGCATCGTACGTCGTCGTTGTTACGGTTGTAAATTTCATCGTATAGATAGATACTTATACAACCGGCGCCGGCCCAGTTATAAGCGGTAACGTATGCACCGTTAGAAGAATAAGAGGCACCCCATGAGAAATAACCTATATAAGTATTGTCAGGATCATTATACCATAACCACTCCTGATTATGATTAGCAAAACCTGCTTTATATTCCTCACGGCTCATGATAGGATAATCTGCGCGGGCAGTACGTGCCATTTCAGCTGCTTTATCCCAATCATGGTTGAGCAATGCTATACGTGAATAGAGACCGCGTGCCACATCGATTGTAGGCTCATAACCGAAGGTACGACGCACCGGAGTACTTTCATAAAGAGCAATCGCTTCATCAAGATCCTTATAAATAAAGTCTATAATAGTCTTATAGCTTACTAAAGGCAATGCTTCGGTACCGGAATGTTCTCTAAGTATGGCTGTAAGAGCTTCTCCATTCTTTGAATCCTCGAAACGAGGACCATAAACCTGCATCAGACGTATATAGCCATGTGCACGCATAGTCTTGCACTGAGCTTTGATAAAAGCTACCTCTTCGTCGGCTCCCTGAATATTATCAATTTTATCAAGGATAGCATTAGCCTGGCCTATAAGGTTGTAACCGTACATCCAGCCATTGATTGAGGCATAGACATTAGAGTTGCCCATAAGTGCCCAGTTCTGCATATTGGTCTGGTACCCCCATAGCCAGCTATCCCAGAAATCAGGACTGCCTGCATCACCGTAATAAGTCTGGAACCAAGCTTCACCGCTGTTATTACGATCGCTGATTTCACGGTAAAAACCACAATACATAGCCTGGCACAAACCGTATAATGCAGCCCGGGCAGCTTCAACTGACTGTCCTACAGCATCATCTGATACTGTAGTGATAGGCGGCTGGTCAAGATAATCGCTTGAGCACGATGACAGTATCGGAGTCGCGGCAATTGCGACAGCCGCACCTATTATGAATTTATTATGCTTCATTGCTGTCAAGATAATTTAGAATTTTACACTCAGCTGGAACGAGAATACACGTGCAGGCACATAGTACTGTCCCTGAGCACCGTTCCAACCATACTGCGGGTTTACACCCTTGCGCTTTGCGGCTGTGAACAGGTTGTCAACCGAGAAGCCGAGATTAAGACCTTGCAGAAGCATGGCATCTGTCCAACGCTTGGGGAAATCATACGATATATTCAGGTTCTTGAACACCAGATAACTTGCGCTGGTAAGGAAGCGTGAGCCACCGCCATTGTTATTAGCTGTATTATAGCTATTAAGCTGCGGTATACCGTCGGGATCAACATCTGAATAATTGAAGAATGTAGCCGGGAACTGATAACTTACCTCCTGACCGGCACTGTTGGTAGTAACGTAATCAATTGTGCCTGTAGTGTGAGGAACTGAACCTTCAGGTGCACCGGTCCATGAATTAAACAGATCACGGTGAGCGGCACGTGGTTCGGTACCAACATTCATCAACTCAGCATAGTTACTATCATAGAGCTTACCGCCGAGGCTGTAAGTGAACAGCAGACCTAAATTTATACCCTTCCATGACAGGTTAGTACCGAATGAGCCATAAACAGTAGGAAGAGAAGTACCCCACAGCTTAGGAGTAGCGTAAGAGGGAGTAGTAGTGAAATAACGACGATCAGCACCTTCACCGGCAACATAGAGAGCATTCTCACTGGCAGCACCTTCAAGATACTGTAGGAAAGCCGCTTCGTTCTGAGTAGGCACACCATCACGATATAACAAGAAGACAGGTGAATTAGGATCAATTTCATAAAGCGACTGACCTGTAATCTGGTCTACACCGATCCAGTCTGAATAGTACATCTCGTAGATACTCTTGCCCATAAACCAGCGGTTAGCAGGTTGATCCTGCATATCGGGAAGTTTAATAATCTTGTTCTTCATGAACGTAGCATCAATCGAGAAGTTCCACAGAATATCTTTGGTGCGAAGAATATCAACACCGAACTGAAGTTCCCAACCGATGTTCTGCATCGTACCGATATTGCTGAGGACAGAGGGATTATAACCGCTGTCGGCGACTGTACCGTCCGAAAGTGGTTTACCAACCTGGAATATAAGGTCGGTATTACGCTTATTGAAGTAGCCGACACTGAAATTGAAACGATCGAACAGATTACCTTCAAGAGCGATATCAAATGTACGTGTAGCCTCCCATTTGAGATTGTCAGAAGCAAGCTGTACAGGTATAAGTGAGTTAGCTGTACCATACTTAATCATCTCATAGAGATTGTAGTAAGCATAGGCACCGGCACTGGCGTCATTACCTACCGAACCGTAAGCGGCACGAAGCTTCAGGTAATCAACCCATGTAACATTGTTCATAAATTTCTCACGAGAAATCACCCAGCTACCACCGACACTCCAGAAGTTACCCCAGCGGATATTCTTGGCAAATGATGAAGAGCCATCACGACGTATAGAGAACTCACCGAAGTATTTATTGTCGTAGTTATAACGCACACGACCCAGATAAGATTCTGTACGTTCAGAACCGATACTTTGTGAAGTGTCTTCGTTCTTAGAGAAGTTCGACAGTGCGAGAATACCGGGAAGAAGCTGATTAGTGTTAGTTACACTATAGACATTAGTATTGTACTGATAATTCTCATGGTCGAGCAGAACGTCTACGTGATTCAAACCGTAATCCTGATTCCATGTCAGAGTCTGCATGAATGTATGGCTGTGGTATGAGCCTGTGCTGTTTGCTAAACGACCGTTTACCAAACCATCGGCAGCACCTGTCTGGTTGTTCATATAGGTGAACGAAGTAGTCTTGTCACGATGCATGTTGCCGCGCACTGTCAGCTCAAAACCATAAGGAATATATACAGTACCGTAAGCAGTTGCGTCAACTACAATAGCACTGAGACCCTTATCATCAAGACGCATAGTCCAGGCTACGTTCTCACCACGATTACCTACATAAGAAGCGGTATTCCAAATAGGTGCGCCTGTCTCGTCACGCAGCACCTCACCGGTTTCGGGATCATGAGCATAATAGGGGAAAATAGGCGCCTTAGTGGTAACTGAGAACGGGTTAGTAGTAAGATTTTCAGAAGACTTACTTGTAATACCGAGCTGATTCTCAGTATAAGAAGCGCTCATGTTAACACCGGCAGCGAGATACTTAACCGGCTGGAAATTAGCATTCAAACGACCTACGAAACGCTCGAAGTCTGTCTGAAGCATATAACCGTTCTCTTTAAGATAGCCGATAGAGGCGAAAACATTGAAACGATCTGTAGCGGCGGCAGCGTTCATAGTGTATTCCTGACGGTAACCGCTGCGTGACACTGCTTTCCACCAATCAAGGTCATTATAACCCGGCAGAGGATTCTTACCTGTCCACTTACCCTGTTCATCAAAGAGTTCTGTAGCGGGAACACCGTAGATATTGCTCTGGGCCATTGTGAAGAACTGTTCACGATAGTTGGCTATAGCAGCTTCCTGAGTAACACCGGGACGCTGGCTCTGCATACCGTTCACAAGAGCAGTGAACATAGTCTGCATATATTCGTTGGCGTTCATACGGTCGTAGAAGGGCAGACCACGATTGTACATACCCTGACGTACCTGTAATGTAACGTCTACCTTACCTTGTTTCTTAGCCTTCTTGGTAGTGATAAGGATAACACCGTTGGCACCGCGGTTACCGTAAAGAGCTGACGAGGCAGCATCCTTAAGTACTGACATAGACTCGATATCGGCAGGGTTAAGGTCAGAAATCGAGCCTTCGTAGGGCACACCGTCCACTACATAAAGAGGGTCATTGCTACCGCTGATCGAGTTAAAACCACGGATACGGATTGAAGGAGCTGAACCGGGATAACCTACAGCATTGTTTACCTGCACACCGGGAGCGTTACCTTCAAGGGCAGCGGTAACCGAAGTTACAGGACGGTCTTCAATGTCTTTCGCGCCTACTACGGCTACAGAACCTGTAAGAGATTCCTTAGTCGATGTACCGTAGGCAACGACTACGAGGTTTTCGAGTGCTGTGTCCGACGAGGTAAGCTTGACAAGCATCTTGTCAGCTAAATCGACGGTCTGAGGGTTGTAACCCACGTATGACACTTTCGCTTTCTTGACTCCGGACGGAACGGTAATGGTAAAGTTACCGTCGATGTCGGCCGCGGCACCCTGGCCGCCACCGATGGGCTGGATGGTCGCGCCTACCAGCGGCTCGCCGTTGGATGCGTCAACGACCGTGCCGTGATATGTGCGTGTCTGGGCCATAAGACTCCAGCTACACACCATCAGCGTCATCAAGATTAAAAACAGTTTTCTCATACTAAAAATCATTTAGACATATGGTTATTGAAGTATTTGGTTGACTTGTTATGTTTATCTCCCGTCTGTCTTGCAAGATTGCCGGTCCGCTGAGTTTCGGCTGCTTATATAGAATGGCTTTGTCAGATTTGGTCAGATGCGGCTTTCACTTTATCTGAGATGACTTTTACCTTTCGCTTGCGAGAACACTCTTGTCCTCTCTATAAGATTCTTGCCTCAGACGTTGTCTGGTTTTATTAATGGTGTTAGTGTGTGTTAAGATGTATTCAGCTTTCTTAACATTTTGCAAATTTAGTATTTTCTTTATTTATCTACAACTTTTCACGTCATTTAACATTTACTTTCTTTATTTTTTCTTACCCTAATATTCGTGATTATTTTTCTCTTTATGGCATTTTGTAATATATAACCCTATTTTATATTTTCCTATCTATACTCTTTACCCTATTATACCTTACACTACTATATGT
>CAMWKC010000095.1 GCA_947174735.1 uncultured Porphyromonadaceae bacterium | reverse complement strand
AGGTAGAGGAGAAGTTCGATGATATAGCTGAGGGTAAACTGGGCTGGCAGGATGAGATAGGGGAGTTTTACGGTGATTTTCATCCCGACATAGAACGTATAGACTCCATGCGTCTGGAGCATAAGGTCGGTGAACGTATTTTGGGAACTGACCCTGTGAGCGGGAGTCCGGTATCAGTCAAGATAGGACGTTACGGTCCGGTGGTCCAGATAGGTGATGCTGCCGATGAGGAAAAGCCTTTGTTCGCCAGTCTTTTTGAAGGTCAGAGTGTAGCTACACTTACTCTTGAAGAGGCTCTTAAACTCTTTGAGCTTCCGCGAGTGTTAGGTACTGTAGAAGGACAACCTGTAAAGGCTGCAATAGGGCGTTACGGACCGTATGTTCAGTTAGGAAAAACTTACGCTTCGATACCGAAAGATATGGCTCCGCAGACTATCACTCTCGAGGAAGCACTTGAACTTATAGAACAGAAACAGACTGAGACGGCTAACAAACAGATAAAGGAATTTGCCGAAATGCCGGGACTGCAGGTGCTGAACGGTCGCTACGGACCTTATTTAGGCTATAAACCGGAAGGTGCAAAAAAGACTGTGAATTACAAAATACCGAAAGGTACTGACCCGGCAAGCCTGACTTTCGAAGAAGCAAAAGCTCTTATGGAGGCTCAGGATGCAGCGCCTAAAACGGCACGGCGCAGGCGTGTAAAAAAAGCAAATTGATTGATTCATGATGTCGGGCGGCCCGTACCCCACGGAACAAGAAAGGGAGTTTCGAAACTGCTGCCTACAACTGTTGAACTACGTATTTTCAGGCGCAAGTCTATAAAATGATGCTGCGGGGCCATATCGGGTGAATCGATCTGGTCAAGCAGCATTTGTGCTGCCAAGCGGCCCATGTCAAGCAGCGGGGTCTCCATAGTGGTGAGCTGAGGAGTAATGAGACGTGACATCGGAGTGCCGTATAGGGTAGCCATAGCTACCTGTTCAGGAACCTTGAAACCGAGTTCGCGCAATCGCATAAGTATACCTACAGCCATATAATCAGCGTATGTGACAATACAGTCGAAATCTATCTTTTCCCGGACAAGATGATTTACTACCGCTATGCCGTCGGCCGGAGTGGGAAATGATGTGCCTGTCAGCCGGGGGTCAAAATCGAGATGGTATTTATCAAGTGCATCCCGGTAGGCAGCTATAAGTTCTCCCGGTAGTCCGATATTCGGAGGTGTATCGATTACAGCTATGCGTCGGTAACCTTGATAAAGAAGATGATCGAATAGAAAGAAAGCACGGTTACGTACATCGGCTGTAATACGCGCTACCGGAAGTCCGTCCGGATAGCTGCCGATAAATACCATAGGAAATCTTGATTCCGACAGACGCCGGAATTCGTTATAATTGGTCACCGGGTCGGAAAAAAGGAATATTATGCCGTCTACCATACTCTGTTCCATCATCTGAAGATGTGAAAGCTCACGTTGCGGGTCATAATAGGAGCTGGCCGACATGACACGTACGCCACGCTGGTACATGTATTGTAATATGCCCTCGGCCACAACACAGGTGAACGGTGATGTAAATTCGCTGAGTACCAATCCTACTGACTGTGTACGGCCGCGCCGTAGTGAAGATGCGAGCGAATTACGGCGGTACCCGAGACGGCGTGCTGTCTCAGATACACGGCGGCGTGTCTCAGCATTAATGCTGGGATCGTCTGCCAAAGCTCTTGATACAGTCGAGGGAGAAAGTGTGAGAGCATTGGCTATGTCTTTTATGGTAGCTCGTGGCATAGGGGAGGGATGTATGGTAGATGGTGAAATTTTGGCTGGTAGGTGTCTCAGATTACCGGGAACATAACAGACAGAGGTGAATGAGGAGAGTCCCTGGTTATTATATGACCACAAAGATAATGCTAAAAAATGGCATGTACAATAGAAAATACAATTATTATGTCTGTCCTGTATAATTTTGTCTGTTACATGGTAGTTGGTTTGAGGTATTTCAGTCTGTTTGCTTATTTTTTGTTAACAGTTGCTTTAGATGAAGAAAGTGTGAAATCAATGGGTAAATAAGACTGTTTTAAAACGTTTGCGTAAATTTAAAACGATTTAAAAATATAATAACGATAAAGATTGATTAAAAAATTGCAGACAGTTTAAAGAAGTATTAACTTTGCAGCATAGAACAGTTGGGTAGCGACTCAGTCCGCAGAGTAGCGGAGGGTCAGCTTTCCCTTAAGCAAGACACAAGAACGGATAATTAGGTGTAAATTAATTATTAGGGAACTGATTTACTCAGTTATTCAAAGTGCAATAGCCGTGACGTCGTGAGACGTCGCGGCTATTTTGTTGGATTTATCCGGTTTTTCCGAGTAATCGGATTTTTCGGAATTATCGGAATCATCGGAGTTATCGGAATCATCAGAGCTATCGGAATTATCGGAGTTATCGGATATAATCCGATAACTCCGATAACTCGGATAATTCTGATAATTCTGATAACTCCGATGATTCCGATAATTCGGATAATTCCGATAACTCCGATAACTTTATCACACTGAAACCGTGCCGTGAAGGGCAGGGTGAGGGTTGTAACCTTCGAGCCGGAAATGATCAGGACGAAAGGCAAATATGTCAGTGACAGCAGGGTCAAGGTGCATACGGGGGAGGGGGCGCGGTTCGCGGGTGAGCTGGGTACGTACCTGTTCGAGATGATTGGTATAAATGTGTGCGTCGCCAAGTGTGTGTATGAACTCGCCGGGGCGTAGACCCGTGACCTGTGCCATCATCATGGTGAGTAAGGCGTATGAAGCTATGTTGAATGGTACGCCGAGGAAACAATCCGCACTGCGCTGATAAAGCTGACAGGATAGACGGCCTTGTGCGACGTAGAACTGAAACAGTGCGTGACAGGGTGGCAGATTCATGTTATCGAGGTCGGCTACATTCCATGCACTGACAATAATGCGTCGTGAATCAGGATTGTGGCGTATAGTCTCTACAGCCTGCGTAATCTGGTCGATAGAGCCGCCCTTATAATCGGGCCATGAACGCCACTGATAACCGTAAATATGGCCTAAATCACCTGTATCCGGGTCTGCCCATTCATTCCAGATACGCACTCCTTCACGTTGTAGAGTGTGCACATTGGTATCACCGGCAAGAAACCACAGGAGTTCGTGTATTATACTCTTCAAATGCACCTTTTTCGTAGTGAGCAGAGGGAATCCCTGTTCAAGGTCAAAACGCATCTGGTAACCGAATGTAGATATGGTGCCGGTGCCGGTACGGTCATCTTTACGGACACCGTTTTCAAGAATATGGGTGAGGAGCGCAAGATATGGACGCATGTTAAGCAGAATTTGGAAATTGACACGAGATGGTCAGGATGGAGTGGAAGTGACGTGACGTATGAACAAAGGTGTGGCAGGACGTTTACGGTTAAGCTGCAATCGTATGGCGTCGTTGGGACAACGTGCTATACACTCCATACAACGTACACAGCGTGTGTCGTCAACAAGACGGCTCACTACCTTTATACATGAAGAAGGACAGCTATGCTCACACTCAAAGCAGTTGATACAACGGTCGGGATCAATCTCAATGTGATAGAAAGAATAGTTTGTGGCAGCGGCTAAAATTGTACCTACAGGACAGACCACGGTGCAGAATTCACGTCCCCAAAATAATCCTGACAAGATTATGCCGAGAGCGGTTATACCCCCGGCTAACAGACCGGTCACACCTGATATACCTAACTGCAGCCACGGAGCAGCCGCCTGTGAAGGATGAGTGAGAGCCGCGACATTGCAGAATACATGCCACGGCTCGATAAGCATAGGGACCACTCCCACGCCTAACACCAGACATACGATATAGGCCAGCAGAATTTCCCAGCGGGCCCGTCGTGCATGGCGGTATCTGAAAGGAGGACCGGCACCCAGACGCCGACGTGTACCGTTAGGCTGAACACAGCGGCGCAGCCATAAAGCACAGTCGAGCAGGGTACCGACCGGACAGGCGGTAGCGCAATAGACGCGACCGAACAGAAACGTAAGAGTAAGCCACAGTAATGTGGCTCCGAGTGTGACACCGAGTGCTGACGGTACAATTTGTGCCTGTACAGCAACAGGCGCTAATGCAGAAGCTTTCGGACCGATGCAGACATAGGCTATGGCGGCGCCTAAGAATAGGGTCGCCAGCACGATGCGGATAGTCTTCAGGCGTTTCATCGGTCGGAGAGTTTTGATGCCGTTATGCTTCAGCGTTTGCGCTGTTGCTGGCGCATCATCTCCTGCTGCTGACGCTGTGCCTCTTCGAGACGTGCCATAAAGCCGGATTTCTTCTTGGGTTTCTTGGCGTTCTCAGCCATTTTCGCACGCACATCTTTCTCCTTTATCATCATACGTATAGCGTATGTCTGAAGTATTGTTATAAGCAGCGACAGGAAGTAGTAATAGCTCAGACCGGCTGCGTAGTTATTGAAGAAGACCATGAAGAACAAAGGCATGATGTACATCATTACTTTCATACCCGGCATCTGACCGGGAGAGTTCTGCATGTTTATACGTGTGTACAGTATATTGGTGATTGTCATCAGCAGACAGAACAGAGAGATATGATTGCCGAAGTATTCTGTCACCAACGGTATGTTGCCGCTCCATGATATTATGGCGTCAGGTGCGGCAAGGTCGTGTGCCCACAGGAAACTCTGTCCGCGCAGTTCTATAGCCGAAGGGAAGAAAGAGAACATGGCGAACAGAATAGGCATCTGCAACAGCATAGGCAGACAGCCCGACATAGGATTGGCACCGGCTTGCGAATACAGAGCCATTGTTTTCTGCTGACGTTTCATAGCGTTTTCCTGACCGGGATATTTGTCATTTATGGCTTTTATGTCAGGTGCTAAAATACGCATTACAGCCGACGAGCGGTAGCTCTTATAAGTGAGCGGGAAAAGAATAAGCTTGATAAAGATGGTCAGCAGCAGGATAATGATACCGTAGTTACTGATAAATGAACCGAGGAAATTAAACAGAGGTATGACGATACCTGTGTTTATCCAACGGAATATACTCCATCCGAGAGGTATAAGACGGGTCAGTTTCAGGTCTTCGCCTGCATCTATGGTCTTGTCAAGCGACGACAGAAGCGGATAAAGATTAGGACCGATAAACAGACTGAATGAAGCAGGAGACTCCACATTCCAGTCATAATCGTTCACTATGGCTTCAGTACTGAGAGTCTTAAGATAATCGCTTCCTTTCAGTATCTGTGATTCAAAGTCAGCTGTATTGAACGGACGGTCGGAAACAAGTACTGACGAGAAGAACTGATTTTTGAAACCTATCCATTTTATTTTAGCCTTGCGTTGTTCGGAATCGTTTTTATTTTCCGACAGATTCTCAACTGACCCGCCGGCATATTTATAGTACAGACCTGAGTTGCGTTCTTCGAACATACGTCCTTTTTCCTGACGGTGCATGTCCTGAGTCCATGTTAAACCGAGGTTACGGTTATTAGACTGTGCTATCGCAGCCATGTTCTTCTGCACTACACGCATACGTACTACATAAGAGTCACCCTTAGGCAGAGTGTACTCTATACCCCAGTAAGAAGAAGGCGACATTTCAAGAGCCATAAGCACTGTCGAATCATTCAGTACACGGGGAGTAAAATAGAGATTGGCAGAACTTACCGGCTGCGGAAGCGGTAACTGAAAATCAAACGAATTTGAATTGCCTTCGAATATAACGACTTTGCGGCGTTCACGTTTTGTCTCGTCGGAGTTATATTCGGTATCGTATTTTTTCAGCTCGGCACGGGTTATCGAACCGCTCTTCGCATTTAACTGCAGGGCAAGTACATCATTTTCGAGAGTAAGTACCGAATCATTACCATTGAGAAAACGGGCAAAAGCACCGAAACGGCCGATATTGGTCGTTGCATCGCGCAGAGCGGCGATAGCGGCACACTGCTCCTTGACACCGAAACCGTCCAGATGTCCTGCAAGAGCCTGTTCGAGTGGAATAATACGGCCATCTACAGTAAATGTACCTGTCACTTCGTTACCGTCAACAGTAACATGAAGTGCGCCCTGATTAAGCACAGAGACACGGCGACCGTCACTGAGAGTCATTGACTCTCCGTATTGCTGTACGTTTCTGACCAGCCATTCCCGTTCGTTGGAGGAAAGGGAATCTATCGAGGTTGGAACGGGTACGGCGGCCTGTTCGGTCTTGTCGGTGTCGGCACTCTCCGCCGACGGGTTGTCCTTGGGCGATAGCCACATGAAGGCGAAAAAGACTACGGCCATTAGTATAAGGCCGGAGATGGTGTTCTTATCCATAAGTTGTCAGGCTGTTGTAGCGTGGTGGGCCAGAGTATTATGTTTAAAGATGTTGGTATTGTTATTTCAAACTGCAAAGGTAAGAAATATTTTTTAATTCCCAATCCTTTCAGGTTTCTCCAGACTGTAGACCGCTTCACGTATATCGGCGGCGAGACGGAGCGGACTCCGTGCGGTGTCGCGTAACGATTGCCAGCTTACCGGACGTCCGAATATTATCCTGAATTTAGAGCCTTGTGCCTTGCAGACTTCCGAGGGCAGGAGAACCTGTTCAAGATTGACTTTAATACCAAGACGTTTACGGCGGCGGGCCATACGGTAGAAACGTGGTGTATTGAGTGCCACAAAACGTACGGGCACGATGTCACGTTCGTATTCGATAGCTTTAGCTACAAAAGCTTTCTGCCACATAAGGTCGGCTATGGTGCCGTCGTCGTGCAGGCGTGATACGAGACCGGCCGGAAATACGGCTATCTGCATGTCGGAAGCATAGGCCGCATTTATAGCTTTGGCCGCTTCACGACCCTGTGAGCCGTATTTATTGATAGGCAGGAATACATTTTGAAGCGGTTCGACGTTCATCAGCATATCGTTGACAAGAAACCTGATCTTATCGTCACCGTACATCTCTCCGAGAACTTTGATAAGAGTGATTCCGTCCAGACCCCCTAAAGGATGATTGGAGGCGAATATCAGGCGTTTGCCCGCAGGTATGTTCTCAGTGCCTTCAATTGTCACCGAGATGTCAAGTTCTTTAAGTATAGCCGTTGAGAATGCCGAACCTTCGGCAGGATAGGAAATCTCCAGAAGTTCGTTAAGTCTGTCCTGTCGTATCAGTCGTTCAAGACTTGAAATAAGGGCGCCGGGTATGAGACGGCCTTTCCAGCCGCCCACACGCCGGCGCAGTATATCGTGGAGATCAAGTTTCAGCAGTTCGCGCTGTTTTTTCTCTTCCAAGTTTATGTATCTGCTTTGGGGTTACTTATTGTCGGGTCCGTTCACACTATCCTCTTCGTCCCAGAATTCCTCATTCCAGTCCTCATCGGTAAGAAGCTCCTGTTCATCGTAACTGTCGTCTGTTTCAGGCTGGTCAAATATAAACTCATCTTCTTCTTCCACACGGTGACGGCGGTCAAGAGGCCGGTGGGTTATAGTCGAAGCAGCCATATTCGCCTCTGAGTTGATTTCACGCCACAGCAAGTCTTTAAGCTCGCTAAGTCCCATACCTGTCACGGCCGAAATAAAGACCATAGGTACACCCTCCGGGAGTTCAAGCGTGATTCCTTCGCGTAACTCCTCATCAAGCATATCCGATTTCGATATGGCAAGAACCTTACATTTGTCATCAAGCTCGGGGTTGAATTCATGCAGTTCTTTGAGTAGTATTTCGTAATCCCGTTTTATGTCATCTGAATCCGCCGGTATCATAAACAGCAGCACTGCATTACGTTCGATATGGCGAAGAA
>CAMWKC010000094.1 GCA_947174735.1 uncultured Porphyromonadaceae bacterium | reverse complement strand
TAATTATTCAGGACATCTAAGCCTACCAAAACATCAATATTTCTTCCAAGCTGTTCTGATACCACCCCAATCCCCTTATCTCCGATACTCCGACATCCCGGATACGCCACACCCATAAAATCAAAACTCTTCCTGTCAGTTAATGAAACTGGACTGCCGGTATCTATCAACATAACATTCACACCCTCCTTTATAATCAGGTGGCGATCATACAAGTCTATCTCAAATTTCCGAATCATAATATCTTTCTATGAAAAAGGTAGTCAATAGTACCTAATTATTCTCGGATATATATTCGAGTAAGGCTACCGGGCCGAGATGCCATAGCTTTGTACTTTCGTTTTCGAGTTGGCGATAGGTACTGGAGCGATAAATAGCTTTTAGGGCTTCTTTAGTAGTAATACCGAATTTTTTAGCGTAGAGTACTGCTAACTGACTTACTTTATAGGGTAATATCAAATATAAAGTTTCTGGAGTTATAGCATTTATCATAGCTTTATTTTCTTTATAGTAATGTGTGAGGTAGAGATTCCTGAGTGTAAAACAAATATTGATTTACCTGACGATAAGTACATAAGGTTTGAATAAGAAGCTACTTTAGAAGACTATTTATTAATCCAACTGTAGATTCTTTTCTCAATTTCGGATTTTGGTAACCGAACATTCACAGACAGCAGTTTTTGGAGTTTCAGAGCAGCTTCATTAGGTGTAACGATGTTATTGGCTACAAGCTCATCGAAAATGAATAAAATACCTTTCACAGCTACATCGGTTGCTTCTGCGTATTTGCGAAGTTGCCGATCTCCGGTAAGTAAGGTGGCAGAATGTTTGCGAGCATAAAAACAAACAGAACAATCAGTAAAGGATATATTACCGGGAACATTTAATTGTTCAGTTATTATCTCTGTCATTTCTTCAGAATTAAAACTCTCTACCTTGAATTTACCTTCTGTTGCGAGAACTGATAAAGCTTCAGTCTGCTTAGGATCTTTTATTTCGGCTATCACGAAATCAATAGTACGGATTTCGTAAGGCAATTCACACAAAGCTTCAAGCAGGTCGACTGAGTACAAATCAATGAAGATATTTGTGTCGTTAACGATTATCTCCATTGATTCATACTAATTGAAGATCTGACTTGATTCTGTCTATCGAAGTGTTGAGTAGCGCGGCTGCTTTGGAAAAGGTTATACACTCATCGGCAAGTGCATGGTAAACCATACGTGCGAAATGTCCTGACTGTTCCGGTTTGACACGCGATTTTTCTACCAATACCTGAAAGGAGGGTATAAGGCTTTTCTTCTTCTGAAATCCTGAATATCTACGGTCGGTTATAACGTTATGCTCACATAGTGAGACCATAATATCATCTATTGAAATTCCGAACTGTTTCTGAAGGTCAGTAAGCTCTGACAATGATATGTCGTGGCGCTTATGTCCTATCTTCGTGATTAGGACATTTAAGGGCAGCAGCATTTCAGAAGCAAAAGCATTACAGATGGATTCCATTGTCTTAGCTGGGACATCGCCGGGAATATCAAGCAGGAGATGACCTAACTCATGTAGTGCAGTGAAGCGTTTGCGCTCTGTAGGATAGTTTCCGTTAATTACAATCAAAGGTATTTTTCCGTTAGCATAACCGCTCAGACCATCGAAGCTGTTGTTTTCCGTAAGCTCGATGACTTTTATTCCGTTATCTTCCAGAACCTCTGTAACATTAGATATACCATCATTTCCCAATCCTAAAAGACCACGTATCTCGGTAGCAAACTTCATGGCTTCGTCTATGGTCTTAACTTCTTTGTGTGGTAAGCAAAAGTCTACAGTTATACCGGACAGTTGTTCGATTTCCAGATAGCGTTCCAGTTCCTCCCGTACACGTTCTTTGATAGTGGCAGCCATTTTCTTGGTGAAACCGGATTTCTTTCGGAACTCTACTTTGTCAACCTCTACGGTAAAGGGACGAAAGAAATAATCAATTTTCACGTTCAAAGCTTCAGCAAGAGCTATCAGTACACGACTATCAGGCATCATCAAGCCCTTTTCATATTTGTTTATAGCCTGTCGGGTAACGAGCGCACCAAGCGCTTGAGATAGCCTTTCCAGAGATAAGCCTCTCATTAGTCGTGCCTGCCTAAGTCGTTGAGAAAATATGTCATTACTGATAGTCGTCATAAGATTTCATTTTAGTTGACAAATATAGTAAAAATATCTTAATTGTCAACTAAAGTCATCTGAAAATTTATTGTTGGCTGAGATTATAGAATTAATTCAGCCTATAATACTAAGTTTTGTTACGAGTAATTTTTGCAAAATCAATTACATAAAATGGATTGGTCTCAGGAAGTTGGGTTCAGAAATAACAGTCAGTGTAATGTATGGAGAATCTTGTAGTTAGATTAAAAATAGTCAAGGATATCAGTGGCGGATAATAGCTCTAGCACCTGTTTTCCTAAGATAGATTTGTGGGCTTTATACTACTCTATTTTAGTAATATGGAACGTAATGTCAATAGTTGTGATAAATTACTATTTACTTATGAAAGCATTTCGGTATATAGAAACAGCACATACCTATAGACATATAGTGTAGGTATAGGTAGGTGTAACTATTCAGCGAAGCCGAGCTACCCAAATCGTTGATACTTTGTAGGGAGGCGATTTTTCGCGTCTACGTAGAAGGTGCGGATGAGGGTAACAGATAGTTATAGTAGGTGATAAATCGAGTTAAACACTCTTAGCAAATATGGATAGAACAACGAAGATAACCGGATTATCGATACTTGTGTTGGCGCAGGTGGTGCTTTTTGTGATTGTGTATCTTGCAACCATCGCTATGGGTGCAGGGTTAGTATATCTTGCTTTCCATGCTTCGGTGTGGATTATTCCTCCGTTTTTTGAAAATGTAGCTCCGGATATTTTACGTTTAGGAAAAGCAGGAGTTTTATTGCTGTTGGGTATAGTGGTCGGTATTGTAGGTTTGTGGGCTTTCATAATAGCAGTAGGCGTCTATCTGATTAAACCGTTATTCATATTCCCGAAACGGAATAAGAATTATGGAAAAGAGATTCATCGTGAAGATTCGCCTAAGCTATATGATATGATTATGGATACAGCGAAGGCTGTCGGAGTAAGGAAGCCTAAGCATATTTATGTCAACCATGAGGTAAATGCCTGCGTATTCTTTAACACGGGCTTCTGGAATATATTTTT
Organism: uncultured Porphyromonadaceae bacterium; assembly: GCA_947174735.1. GTDB lineage: Bacteria > Bacteroidota > Bacteroidia > Bacteroidales > Muribaculaceae > Lepagella. The sequence goes on along the minus strand of CAMWKC010000094.1, from coordinate 4,669 downwards.
CCCTGTGCGTAAGAATCTTATCATTGGTCTCGGTCTGTTTGAATCCACTAACTCAGAAGAGGTAAAGAGTATAATAGCACATGAATTCGGACACTTTGCCCAAGGCAGCATGCGTGTAGGCTCTGTTCTTTATATCGCTAACAAGGTTATCACTAATCTGGCATACCGACGGGATAAGCTTGATACTCTGATGTTACAATGGTGTTTGAAAAGCGGAGTATGGGGTTTCTGGGGGAAAGCTACACAAGCTGTGGTGATAAAATTCAGGGGTCTTGTCGATTATATGTACCGCAGCCAACAACGGAACTACATGAAACTCTCACGCCAGATGGAGTATGATGCAGATGCTGTTGCCTGCCGTATCGTAGGGACAGAGACATTTGTATCCGGCCTTTGCAAAGTTCAGCAGTTAAGCAAATCATTTGGTTTTTATAATCATGTGTTGGGCAATCTTGCTAATCAGCAACAGACTGTCTCAGATTACTGGAAAGGCTACGAACTAACCAAGCCTAATATGTGTGAACTGAAGATAAAATTGTCAGCCTATGATAATGTTGAATCAACACCGGAGTTAGAGAATGCGAAAAGCAGAGTATCGGTTGAAGAGATATGGGACTCTCATCCGACAGTTGAAAACAGGATTGAACATGCGAAGTCTTTGGGTATTATAAAGGCGGATAAAGAACTTACCATACCGGCATGGGATATGGTAGAGCCAGCCTTGAAAGCAGAGGTATCAGCTACGTTGCTTCAACAACTGAAAGAAAGTAACCCTTCGGTATCAATAGTTGATTGGAAGGAATACACGGAAATATTGGCTAAAAAGATTGAATTTTCATATTTCCCAAAAGAAATCGAGGTTTTCTTTGAGCGCTACATAATTACTGAATCTGAAAACAAATCTGATAAAAATAATGAAAATCCGCTGACAGATGATAACCGTATAGCTATTATGGAATATGAGCAGGCATTAAAGGACAGGTATTTGCTTTCACTACTAAATAAAGGGAATACTGCTGTCAAACATTTCATTTATAATGGTACCGATTATTCAACAAATGATGTACCTGTTTCGGAGCATGACCGGTATATAGCCGATTTAAAGATAAAAGCAGAAGGGATTGATGCGGCTATTAAAAATTATGCGATGTCAAAGGCTGATAACTGTTCACTGATAGTAGCTGCGTATGAAGCTATTGCATATTCACAGTCAGTCACGGCTTCTATTGCAAAGGATTTTCTACCCGTCAGAGAGGATATGCTTCAAGAGTTAGGTAAGGCTAATATTGCCGGAGAAGAAGACTTTAACAATCTTCGCAGCTGGCTTAATTCTTATGAAAGAGCACTGAAAGAGGTGCTTAAAAGCCTTAAATACCGCCAGATTGTTCCTTTTATGTCGAAAAAAGAACATGCAGACATAATTACCTATTTAGATGCAGGTGGTTCATTTATCACCGGAATCGACAGGAATTGTATCAACCGTATGTTTGTTATTACGGATTGGATTATGCGAGTTCATAATCATTTGGCTCATTCAGCAAAACTAGTTATCGTAAATGTAATTCTTGGTAAAGAACTTCCTAATATAGATTTTTTAAAGTTGTGGTTTAAATCCGAAGACGAAACCTGTAAAGACGAAAACAGTCCTCAATCCGATGATAAGGAGGAACATATTTCTATAGATTCTCTCTGCGGCACACTTAAGCTCCCTATACCGACTGATGAAGAAGTTGAGACGGTCTATTATCCGGAGTGGTTCCGTTATCGTCTGTGGGAAAAGTTTGAGAACCTCAAAAAAGATCAGGAATTTGACTATAGCATGGTCGCAACCATACCATTAAAAGAGGAGAATGGAGAACTGACATATTCAAACCCGGAAGATAAAGAAAAATTTCTTGTAGAAATGCAAGAATATTATCATTTTCTCGAAACCCATCAGCCGGATACAGACTGGATTAAGACTTTAAATGAGGCTAAGCAAGGTAACGGATACGCCAATTCATTAATGGCGGCACTACATCTGTATCAGAAGCAATATAATAGGGCTCTTGAATTTGCCATGGCAGGTGCTATTGCCGGAGATGATTACGGAGTGGTCTTAATCGGTATATTAAAAGATACCGAGCAAGAGCGTGATTCGGGACTTACTATCAAACTTTTCAAATTTGCAGCCTCCAGAGGAGAGATACATGCTCTGTACTATCTCGGCCTTAGATATGCTGATGGGAATGGTGTAGAACAGGATGAAGCGAAAGCCCTCCGTTTATTTGAAAGAGCTGCTCTTCAAGGCTATGCCGAGGCCCAGAATAATGCCGGTTATATGTATATTAACGGCATAGGTACAAAGATAAATCTGCAAAAAGGATTATACTGGCTAACTAAAGCAGTCAAGAATGGTAGTAAAAAGTCTATAAATATTATATGGCAATATTATAAATGGGCTGGTAATACAGAACAGTATATCAAGGCTCTCCAATGGGGAGCTGCTAATGAAGTTGAAGAGTGTATTGCTGAACTCGACAGACTAAATATACTTAATACACAATCCGCGACTCATGTATCAAACTATGAGGGAATGGTTGAAAATCCCAAACCGGTGTACGATACCGAAACCGGACGAGGTATATGTCCTGTTTGCGGTAAACCTATTTCACCTCAGACAACAACCTGTCCTCATTGTAAAGAACTTATATGGGAAAAATAATTTAAGTATGACCGCACACTTGAAGAGGTAAGTGTGCGGTCATACTTTATTTGAGGTAATGGTTTATATATGATGCTGGGGAATGGATATTAGGAAGGTGATTTTCCTTTGAGCCAGCGTCCTGAGATGAGTCTCCAGAGGAAGAAGATGCCACGTAGGGTCAGCTCGATAGCCATGGCGGTCCATACACCCGCGAGGCCCATTGTGGGAGCGAACCATGCGGCGAGAGGGAGTCTGATGAGCCAGATGCTTCCGAAGTTGAGACATGCCGGTACTACAGTGTCACCTACGCCGATCATCACACTGTAAGCTACGATGGAGGCGGCAAACATCGGTTCGGCAAAAGCTTCGATGCGAAGAGCATGTGCTCCGAGGTCGACAATGTCGCGAACAGGCGACATGAGTTCCATCATCCAAGGGGCACCGAAATACATCAGTACCCCCATCAGGGTCATCACCACCATTCCGGCGCCGGTAGTTATATAACCGAAGCGCTTGGCCAAATCGAGTCGTCGGGCTCCGAAACTTTGGCCGACAAGTGTCGTTGCAGCATCACCTATACCGTAGCCCGGCATATAGCAGATACTTTCGGCGGTGACAGCAAAGGCGTTAGCTGCGATAGCCATAACTCCGAGAGGTGCTACGATGACGGTGATAGCTATCTGGGCACCGCAGATGACGGCATGTTCGAGCGTCATTGGGGCAGAAATTTTCAGGGCTTTATGGAGCACGTCACGTCGCAGACGATAGGAACCCGGAATTTTGAAAATGGTCATCTCCGGTTGGCGCAGACATAGATAACCCATCATCGAACAGGCAGTGACAATCTCGGCTGCCACAGTGCCGAGGGCAGCTCCGAGCACTCCGAGTCCTGCTCCCGGTATCCAGATATGCAACCCTATTATACTGACCTCTCGCGAAGGGAAGATAAGCAGACAGTTGAAGATAACGTCCAGCACACACATCATGACGTTCAAGCCTCCGGCCACTTTCATATTGCCGACGCAGCGTAACATACCTCCACCGAGGTAATTCATGGTCAGCAATGGCAGGGCGAGTACGAAAACAAGAAAGTAGACTGAGGCTTTGGGGCACACTGTCTCCGTGCCTCCAAGCCAATGAGGAAGTGGCCACGCTATCGCAGCACCTATTCCGGTAATAATGACACTGAAAATAAGACAGCCTGTGATAGACTGGCGCAGTATGTCACGTGCCCGTTCATAGTCGGCGGCACCTACGCTGTGGGCAACCTGTACCGAGAATCCTACTGTCATTGCCGAGCAAATTCCCCAGAAGAGCCAAAGCGAAGTCGAGACCAGACCTACAGCAGCTGAGTCGTCAGCACCGAGATGACCTACCATCGAGGCGTCGATATACTGCATCATTATGCTCGACAACTGTGCCATCATGGCCGGCCACGATAACGAGGCGGTAAGACGAAGCAGCTCTCCTGTAGACAAGTGACGCCCCGAGCGTATGACTGTAATGTCGGCCATTAGAAGGACAGAGCGGCGTCGATGCGTCTCAGAGCTTCGGCGAGAAGCTCTCGGCTACACGCTATATTGATTCTCAGATAGCCGTCACGACCGTACATAGTGCCTGAATTAAGCCATACGCTTGCACGGTCGAGCAGTTCTTCCTCAAGGCGGTCTGCACTCTCGTGAAGCTCCGAAATATCAATCCACGGCAGATAAGTAGCTTCGAGCAAACTCACCGGACACTGTGGAAAGCGTCTACGCATGAAGTCGACGAGATAGTCATAGTTTGACCAAATCTGTTCTCTTACTTCGGTAAGCCACTTCTCTCCTTCCTCGGTGTAAGCTGCTTTGAGAGCTTCGACACCGAAAGGATTGACATCGCAGACTTCGTTAATGTTGATTGCACGGTCAATCAGGTCACGTGTCTCACGGCTGGGGCATACGATATTAGCTATCTGAAGCCCGGCTGTGTTGAAAGACTTCGAGG
>CAMWKC010000093.1 GCA_947174735.1 uncultured Porphyromonadaceae bacterium | reverse complement strand
GATTGTCCTAACTATAGGGTTTTCCTATAGTATGGCTAATGCCCAACTGAACGTCAACAAACAAGGCCAAGTATTAATTGGCAAACGTGCAACACAGCTTGGTAATACTACTTTTTAGAAATAAATTGCGATTAATTATGAAACAAATAAAAATAGCTTTAATTTTTTCTGTATTATTAATTTCAGGTATTGGTCCAGCTAAGTCACAAGTACTTACAGACAATACTATGAGAGTAGGAGATCTTTATTTCTCTATATTGTCAGAAGAAGCTAAGACTGCAATATGCGAAGGAAATATGATTATTGATCAGGAAGAACCCAATATTGATATTCCGGCAAGAATTATATTCACCAAAGATGATAGTAATACAGAATACACTGTCACAGCTATTAGTGACGAAGCTTTTACCGACCGGCTTCCGGGTTGGCCGGGTGACATGTATCAGACAGATTACTGCGAACATGATCGGGCAAGATGCTGCAATTTGCAATCTGTGACATTTCCTGAGACTATAATCAACATTGGCAGTGAGGCTTTCGCCGGTGCCCGTATTTTGGAGGAAGTTGAAATTCCCCCTTACGTCACTGAAATAGGCAGCAATTGTTTCTATTGGTCAGGAGGTCTGAAGAAAATTATTCTTCCCAAGACCTTAATGGAAATACCGGAGGGATTTGCGAGCATGTGCAAAAATTTAGCTGAATGTGAGATACCTCAGTCTACAGTAATAATCGGCGACAATGCCTTTTTTCGTTGTAATTCACTGACACACGTCTTTATACCGGCATCAGTAAAAGAAATCGGTAAAGATGCTTTTACAGCTTTAGTGTCTATAGAAAATTTTGAAGTAGACCCTGAGAATGAATCCTATTGTACCTGGGAAGGTATACTGTTCAATAAAGACATGACTCTCCTTGTGGCATGGCCGTTTACCCGTCGGCATGTGGCAGTACCTGAAGGCGTACAGAAAATATACGGTGAAGCACTTAACTGGGGATTCGAGCTTGTAAGTCTTGATTTACCCTCTTCCATAGAAACATTGGAAAACACTTCCTTCAATTATGACACACAACTGAAGGACATTATAATACGTACCAACATACCGCCTGTAGGTAATGATGAGAAACCTATGTTTGCAGAAGAAGTGTTTAGAAATGCTACTCTTCACGTACCACAGGAAGCACTTGAATTATACTCCTCAGCACCGATATGGAGTAAGTTCAGTAAAATCGTAGCTATCGGTATATCAGATGTGGACAAGATCGCTGTAGATGAAAATCAACACAGGTTCTATACTCTTGATGGCCAAGAGACTCATACACCTCGGCAAGGTCAGATAGTTATACGTTGCCATAATAGAAAAACAGAAAAGATAGTTTATTGAGATATCTAACACCGGCAAACTGAATTCTCCAGATCGGATTATAAAGTAAAAGACAGGGCCTTGAAAGTCAACTGACTTTCAAGGCCCTGTCTTTTACTTTATAAATGTCAGCCTATAAGCTGTTTAATATCGTTCTCGACTGTAGAAATGGTTCCGATGTTGAATTTCTCCTGAAGCACCTTCAGTATGTCGGGAGTGAAGAAGGCAGGCAGTGTCGGACCAGTATGTATATTCTGTACACCAAGATAAAGAAGTGCAAGAAGCACGATGACGGCTTTTTGCTCATACCATGCTATGTTGTAGACTATCGGCAGGTCATTGATTGACTTAAGACCGAAAGCTTCCTGCAGAGCCATAGCTATGCGCACGAGTGAATAAGAATCATTGCATTGTCCGGCATCAAGCACACGGGGAACACCCTCGATGTCGCCGAGAGGTAGCTTGTTGTAACGGTACTTGGCACAGCCGGCTGTCAGTATCACGCAATCTTTCGGCAGAGCCTCGGCAAACTCGGTATAGTAGCTGCGCGAAGGGAAGCGGCCGTCACAGCCTGCCATAACGACAAACTTACGTATCTTACCGCTCTTGATAAGTTCGATAACCTTCGGAGCCAATTCAAGCACCTGATGATGTGCGAAACCACCTACGATTTCACCCTTTTCTATCTCGGTAGGAGGCGGACAAGTCTTGGCTCTTGCTATTACCTCGGAGAAGTCATGATGACCTTCGGCATCGGCTTCGATATGGTGTGTACCCGGCATATCCACAACACCGAGAGTATAGATACGGTCGGTGTAAGTAGTATTCTTACGCGGCGGCACTATACAGTTTGAAGTGAATACGAAGCAACCGTTGAACGTTTCAAATTCGTCTACCTGTTTCCACCATGCGTTACCATAGTTACCGGCAAAATGAGGATATTTCTTAAAATAAGGATAATACTGTCCCGGCAGCATCTCGGAGTGAGTGTATATATCGACGCCTGTTCCGGCTGTCTGTTCGAGCAGTTCTTCAAGATCATGCAGGTCATGACCGGAGATAAGAATACCCGGATTGTTACGTACACCTATATCGACTTTAGTTATCTCAGGATTACCGTAAGTACCTGTATTGGCAGAGTCGAGCAAAGCCATAGCCTTCACACCGCCTTCGCCCATATAGAGGACAAGTTTCACCAGCTCATCAACTGTAATGTCAGGACGGCTTACTTCTTTAAGTACTTTCTCAATATAAGCATATACGTCATCGTCCTCATACTTGAGGTTAGCTGCATGGCGAGCGTAAGCAGAAGCACCCTTGGCACCATAAATTGCAAGCTGTTTCAGGCCGCGCTTGTCAGGGTCAGTTTCAGCTAATACGCCAGTAACAGGTTCAAGGCGTTCGTAATCTTCCGGTTCGGCTTCGAGCGTAACCTCCGGAGCGTCGGGTATCTTGATACCTAACTCCTGGCATTTGGCTATAAGTTCACGCTTCATCTGGAAGGCACGACGTATAAAGCCGTCCAGCGAACCGTTATCAAAGTTGGCATTGGTGATTGTAGCGAACAGAGCATCAATTATCTGATGGTCGGCATCACGCTGCGGAGCACCGGCACCACGTAGCAGGTCATTCAGTATGGCTACGCCCCGAGTGGCATAAAGCAGCAAATCCATACGAGCGGATGTTTCGGGCAGTTTACCGCACACACCACGGAGTGTACAGCCAGTACCTTTGGCTGTCTCCTGACATTGATAACAGAACATATTCATATTCTAAAGATTTTTAGAGTAGTATTTAGAGATTAGGTTTAAGTGTAACGATCCTGAAGCAGATCTTTACTATTATAACATCTAAAAATCCAAAAAGGTGTATCACCTGTGTTATCCTTTAGCCATCCATGTTTTAGCAATCTCACCATTACTCTTGAGCAAGAAACAGGGAACTTCCTGGTCCAAACTCCAATCCGAGGTACTGCCGGTCAGACAACAGTCAATAGCTGCATTAATCGGTTCTGAATCACTGTCAGGACACAATTCTGGCAAGTTACTATCAAGAGAGGTATACAGTTCATAAAGCCACTGCGGCAGATAGATATTCTTTCCGCTCGGATAATTCTTCACACTGTCGTAACTGTAGCCCATATCATAGACTTCTATATCCTCCGCCGAAACACCTAATTCTTCTGCCAGAATATTTGGGTCATAACGGCACACACCATATATATCGTTACCATTTTTCATGGCACGATAAGCTACAAACCATTCTTCGCCACACTCTTCATCTTCATCTGATATTTCTCTTGCTTCCGAATCGATTACAAAATACATCGCATCGGGATTAGGAAGATGGTCAGTAAAGTACTCCCCGACTTCAGGAGCTGCGGAAGTAATATTACGTTTTTCCATTATAATAATTATTAAATTAATTTTATAGTCTGTATTACAGAATAACCAAGAGCAAAATTAATACTAAATCTTCGATAAAACTAACCTAAGTTATAAAGAATCTGGAGTTTTAATATTTCCTCTAAGAAAGCCAATAGATACCGGTACTCTCCATGGTACATTCCTCAACTCCCTCTGATTCCATCAGATAACGCAGTATGATGAATTCTTCGGTCAAAACACCGAATTTGTGTTAAATTTTTCTTCCGTCCCTGCACAGGATACAGCATAAAACACTATCTTTGTAGAAAATATAAAAGTCATGACACCGCAGAAATCCCTTAGATACCCGATAGGAATACAGACCTTCTCCAAAATAATTGAGGAAGGGTATGCATATATTGACAAGACAGGTTATATAAAACCTTTACTTGAGCATGGACAATATATATTCTTTAGCCGACCGCGCCGGTTCGGGAAGAGTCTGCTGCTTTCAACTCTCAAAGCTTATTTCGAGGGTCGCCGCGAGCTTTTCAAGGGATTGTCACTTGACAGTATGAATGTGGAATGGGAAGCATCACCCGTGTTTCATTTTGACTTCACTTCTGAGAATTACAGCCTTGAAGATGGTCTGGAGCGGAGACTCAACCGTATCCTAATGCGACTTGAAGAGAAATATGGGAGCAATTCCAAACTTTCGACTCCTTCAGAACGCCTTAATTATCTTATTGAGTCTGCCTACCGGCAGACCGGCCGTAAGGTTGTGATCCTAATGGATGAATACGACAAGCCTCTCCTTGACATCGAAAATAACCCCACACTCTTTGAGAAGAATCAGAGAATCCTTAAAAGCTTATACGGAAACCTGAAGAGTATGGACTCCATGATTCGTTACTCTTTCATCACTGGGGTCGCGCGTTTCAGCAAAGTCAGTATTTTCAGCGACCTTAATAACCTTGACGACATAACTCTGGAAGATACCTTTTCCGACATCTGCGGCTGGACTGAGGAGGAACTCCTTGAAACTTTCCGTCCGGGTATCGAGGCACTTGCTCAAAAGCGAAAAGAGAATTTTGATACTACTCTCAAAGTGATACGAGACTATTACGATGGCTATATGTTTACTCCCGAAGGCTCACGCCTTTATAATCCGTTCAGCGTTCTTCGCGCTTTGAAGGCCAAGAGCATCGACCCTTACTGGTTCGAAACAGGCTCACCTACATTTCTTATCAGACGTGTGATGAAGCGCGGAACATACCCTCCTGACATGAACGGGCAGAAATGCACCCGCGAGCAGCTCACTGCCGTGGGAATGAACGACAGCAACCCTGCACCACTGATGTTTCAGACCGGCTACCTCACTATCGACTCCTACGACGGCGAAAGATATAAGCTGAGATTCCCGAACCATGAGGTCGAGATAGGCTTTTACAAGTATCTTCTGCCTCAGTATGCCCCTAAAACTGAGGATCCTGACAGTATCTTCAGCATCTTCAACTTTCAGGACGATCTTTACGAAGGCCGTCCTGAGGATTTCATGAAGAGACTTGCCACCCTGCTCAAAGATCTACCGGGCGAGGACCATCGCGAGTCAACATACCGCGCTGTAACATATCTGGTGGCGACATTGTGCGGTACGAAATCCATAGCCGAGCATCACAGTTACAAGGGGCGGAGCGACATCGAGGTATTCACCAGAGGATATATCTATCTCTTTGAATTCAAATACAACAAGAGCGTACAGGAGGCAATGCAGCAGATATATTCCCGAGACTACGCTGGTCGGTATGAGATGGATCCGCGCGAGATTTATCTGATCGCTGCCAATTTCAGTGAAAAAAAGGAAGAGAGAGAGTTGCAGTATAGAATTGAAAAGCTGGAAAGATAACGGAATCAGACATAGCTGTGTCTTCCTCCAAAAAAATAGTTGACGCCAAAGTAGGTCATCAAGACCGTCAGGAATGCGAAGAGAAAATAAAGATGAATCGGGGGTCAATATTTTGAGTATGTAAACTGTATTTATTCAGCATAGAATAATACATAACAAACTATTGCACAATCTATAGTATTAATGTCACTTTTTGAGAAGGGTATAAATAAAATTTCTCTTTAAGCAAAAAAAATTTATTTAAATTTGTAACTATCCTAACAGTACTAAACATTATACAGTCGTTAATAATTCAGTATTTTAAAATTACTATGAACTTCAGATTTCTCATATATACACTTTTTTGCATAGCAACTGTTTGCAGAGTTTTTGCGGAACAACGAATTATGCCTTTTTATCCTTTTACAGAAAACTCAAAAAACTTTCGCTGGCTATGTAATTATTATCTCGTGTCTACTGCTGACTGTGCTGTTGTCATAGAGCCACACGGACAGGGACAGACCGGTATCAGCTTTTGTGCAGACGGAGATTCAGTGGTGTATATACACTATCCGGAGCCATTTCTGAACTGGATAGCAGATAAAACTCCGGACGAAGCCTCAAAACAGACCTATACGGCACATCTCGATTCAATTAGTTTCAACAGTATATGCTGCTATCTCGATTCGTTGATTAATATTAGTCACTATACAAAAAATACTGATAACATTAACCTCGATAGTTTACCAAGCTCAGAAGGAACAGACTGGTACATTATGTCACATGGCAAATGGGCATATCTACATACTTCTGTTTCCTCAACTGAAGGCACTGTCACCTCTATATTAAGTAAAATAAAAACTGCTTTAGAAAATACAGAATATAGTAATTTGACTCCTGACTATCTCGGTATAGAGGAAGGTAGTAGCTTTCAAAGTAATCCGAAATATTATAACTGGTATGAAGATATTATTGGATACGCTACCGGACTAACCGGATTTCTTGAAGACATGAAAATAAATCTGAAATATCCTCCTGGCAGTGACTGCATAGCCCGCACAATCGCATTAAAAGTACTGGTCAAAAGCAACGGCAGCGTAGATCCGGACAACATAATTATAATAAGAAGTCTAAATCCAGACTATGATAAAGCTGCTATTGAAGCTGTAACCCACCTTGGAAAATTTAATCCAAATAAATTCTACGGTTATCCCATCGACTCATGGATAACTATACCTGCAAGATTCCGTTAGCTGTTCTTTAGATAGACTCTATCCATAAACTGAAAAATTCACTAATTTTGTAACTTTAATATCAATACTGAATTATAGAAGAATAAATGAGCCGATTTCTTTTTTTCCTGACTGCCATAATTGCAACTATTTCAGTCATGGCGGAAAAAGCTGATATAAAAGTAGAATATTCCTATAATCAAAGAGGTAATATCAACAATTTTATATTACGTGCCAGCAGTTCACATTCCAAATACTGTGACCAGAAATCGGAATGGTACGATTCCATAAGAAGTACACCCGAAGGAATGGCTCAATGGCAACAATTATTTAAAGCTGAGAGTGAGTATGTCAGAAGCAACGGCGGTATGGCTATTTTAGATTCCTCAGTAACCTATCCCGGTACCGGCCTGTATGTAGTCAAGAATGATTCTGTTATTACTCTTTATGACGTAGTAAACATAGACAAATATTATTACGATGAGCCGAGAGCCACTATAAAATGGAAAATCAGTGATGACACTAAAGACATTCTTGGGTATCAATGTGTAAAAGCTACCGGTAAGTATCACGGCCGCAAATGGGAAGTATGGTTTACTCCGGAAATTCCCATCAGCGACGGTCCATGGAAACTCTGCGGACTGCCGGGGCTGATACTTTATGCCGAAGATAAAGACAACGAGTTTATTTTCGAAGCTATAGGCATAGAAACGAATATACAGGAGATTACTCCTGTCTACGGCGCTGAAGTATATGAAAAGATAAAACGAAAAGACATGTTGCGTGCTAAGCGCAAACACGTTGATAATCCTATGGCTTCCTACCAAGCAGCCACAGGAAGTACCCTACCCTTACCTAAAGGAGTACATTTCGGCACACCGGAAAAGAAAAATGGCTTACCCAAAAAAGACTTCATTGAAACCGATTACCATTATTAATCCGTTCCGGGGAATATCAATGGCTGAGAACGGCTGACCGAAGCAAACTATACTTGATTCAAAAGTGAATGTAACAACTTAGTATCAAACAGTTTGCAGATGAAAAG
>CAMWKC010000092.1 GCA_947174735.1 uncultured Porphyromonadaceae bacterium | reverse complement strand
GAATTATAAGACTTATAAGATTTATGACTTATATGACTTATGTAACTTATACGACTTATAGGGATGCTTTAGGCTGCAAGGTCGCGTTCGAAGGTGCGGCAGATGTGCTCGTGGCGCCACATCATGTAGATGAGGAGGAAGTTGAGTACTGTCAGCTCGAAGGCGAAGTAGAGCCAGGGCATACGGAAGATAAGTATGGCGGCGAAGAGGGCGAAGGTACGGGTGTTGAAGGAGAGGATGTTGGTGTATTTCATCAGCGGTTTGCTGAGGGCACGGAATTTCTCGCGTACTTCGAGGGGTATATTATCGCCGTATTTTGCACGTAGAGCTTTACGTAGTTTCTGCATGGCGGGCGTGCGTTTCTCCTGGCCTACGGTGTAGTTGGTGTAGAACATGAGGGTAAATTTCTTCCAGAAATTGTGACGCCATGACAGTGCATGCCAACGTTCCCAGAGCTGGGCGGCCGAATCGAGTTCGCTGCCGTCTTTGCCTTTGACAAAGTAAAGGTGGAACTGGCGGTAGTAGTCTGCCATAGCTGCCTGTACACCGTGACAGATACCTGTGGCGGTAGCTATCACCCATATCAGCCACGGCCGGGCCATAAAGAATTCACTGGTGACATTCTCGCGCAGACATATAGCTATATATATAGCTGCAAACCAGAAGTCACCGCTCAGTCCGTCGAGGATACGGCCTATACGTGAATACTGTTTTGTCATACGTGCCAATTGTCCGTCGGCTGAGTCGAAAGAGTCGGCCCATACTAACAACAGCACACCTAACAGGTTCCACCAGATATTATTGAAGTAGAAGAGCACACCGGCGCCGACACCGAGAAATATGGAGGCAATGGTTATGGCATTAGGAGTGATACCTAATTTTTTTGCTATCAAAGCCCATGCGTAACCTATAGGCCGATAGAACATGAGGTCGAAAGTTTCCTCAGTGTCCATCGACTTCAACGAGCTGCGATACTGCTCACGTAAGCGTTTGAAACGTTCGCTGCTCATTTTGTTTTCCTCCACTCTTTGATTGAACTGAGTATACACTTGGCTATATACGGGGCTGCTTCGGCACGACAAGGTGCGAAGCTAGGCCAGTCGTTGAAGTCAATTATACGTACAGTTCCGTCACGGTCTACGATACAGTCACCTCCATAGATTTTGACTTCGAGGAGATCGCTGGCACGCTGACACATATCTTTCAGCCCTTCAAGGCTGAAGGGGAGTCCCTGTGCTTTGCCGTTTACGGCTTCAAGACCGTACTTACTATGACCTTCATCGAAAGGATAGAACCAATAGAAGAAGGGCTGACCGCTGACACCGTAGAATTTGATGAGATCACCCGGCAGATGACGATTGATGACAGCACGCTTTATACCACGATAGAAATACTCATGAAGTACTTCCTGAGCTTCTTCGGGATGACGGCAATAACTTACATCCTCCTTATGCATGGCATGGAAATCACCGCGTTTTATCCAGCATGATGTGAAGCCGGCTTTGCGCAGGTCGTCAGTCACAGCTTCGTTAGTATTGACCATAAGACTATCCGGATAGGGGATACCATGACCAAGCAGCAGACGGGTCATACGTTCGCGGGTACAGTTCTCAATACCGAAACCTGAATTGATTACCAGACGTCCTTGTTCCTCAAGCATCTGTAGTTTTGCTATTGATGCCTGCTCACGGCACATGTTGACGATAATTTCCTCGGGCAGCTCAAGTTTCTGAAACTGTTCCTCATTGTAGACATTAACTTCACAACCGCGTTTGCGCAGATGTTCGGCTACCGCATTGAAAATGGCAGCGTCATTGCCTATATGGTTTGGCGAATATGCGCCGGCGCGCATTACACCGGCTATTTTGATTTCAGCCATAGTGGATTCTGGATTTGTTTTGGGTTATATATTACCGAGTATGCAGTTTAACCAGAGACTTAGTTGTCATGATCGCAGAAATGCCTCGGCTGTGGCTATGTCGTCAGCATGGTCGACATCAACAATCTTGCCGAGATCAAAAGCCTGTACATCAAGTCCTGCTTCCAGGAGAGCACGCTGATAGTTACGCATACGGCTCACGCCTCGTGTCATACAGTTATCGAGTACGTTGATAGCTGACTGTGAAAGCCCGTAGATACCTCCGGAGATGAAATGTCCGCACGGGGTGTCTGAAAAGGCAGTAATACGCATTGTACCGGGAGCGGTATCGATATAAAGCGGTTTTTCGTCATCGACAAACGAGGTGACAGCCATCATTGCATCTACTGTATCAGGCGCCTGTCGGAATGCTTCAACATAGCGGGAAAAGTCAGCAGAGCGGAACACTGTATCGACTGTGGTCAGTATGAAGCGTCCGCGTCCGCGCATCAGATTGCTCATTTCAAAGAAGCTGTGCATTGATGACGGGGTAGTCTTAATCACCACTTCTATAGGCACGGCACAACGCCGGCGGAGACTGTCAAGGAAATCAGCCACCTGTGTCATATACTCATTGATGATGATACTTACTGAATCAGCTCCGTTGGCTACGAATATATCTGTCAGACGTTCTATCATGGGTTTGCCGTCAAGATGTACAAGAGGCTTGGGGAGTTCGACTCCTTCCTGACGCAGGCGTGAACCTTCGCCGGCGGCTATGATTCCGAAGTGCATAGTTCAGAGATTATTAGTTGTCATCAGTATCCTTGGAGAGGTCAACGGTTTTGTCAGCCCCTTTCTCAGTGTAATGTCGTCTTAACGGCGAGCGTGAGGCACGTGCGAATATAGCACGGTTACGGAATAAATCAAGGGCCTCGTATATAGCCTGACGCATCGAAGTCTCATCGGCCTTCCCTTTCCATGCTATATCAAAAGCTGTGCCGTGGTCAGGCGAGGTACGAATAAAAGGCAGGCCGGCTGTAAAATTAACCCCTTCGCTTCCCGCTACAATTTTAAGCGGAATAAGTCCCTGGTCATGATACATAGCTATAACGGCGTCGAAATTACGCCATAGACCCGAGCCGAAGAATCCGTCTGCGGCTTTAGGTCCGAATACCAGTATACCGTTACGGCGACATTCTTCGATAGCAGGAATTATTATTTCCTGTTCCTCACGGCCGAGAAGTCCGCCGTCACCTGCATGAGGATTGAGTGCGAGCACAGCTATTCTCGGTCCGTCAATAGCAAAGTCACGGCGCAGTGTATCGTTGAGTCGTGTCACAGTATCAATAATACGTTCCTGTGTGACAGCACCGGCTATTTCAGATACAGGCAGGTGGGTAGTGAGTAAGGCCACACGCATCTTGTCATTAAAAAGTATCATCATTGCCCGGGCTTCGTCGCCAGACACAGCTTCGAGGTATTCAGTATGACCCGGATAAGGGAATGTCTCGTCATTATAAGCGTTTTCCTTACATATCGGTGCTGTTACAAGCACATCAATATGGCCTTCTTGCAGGGCCTGTATAGCAGCATCGAGAGCCGCCACAGCTGCTTTACCTGATTCCGGTGTAGGTATGCCTGGCTGCAGTTCAGGTTCCTGATCTGTTATATCTACCAAGTTTATATGTCCGTCAGTTGCTGCCGCTGCCGTTGCTACCGGGGTGAAACGGAATTCATCGGGTACGAATTGTGTGCGGGCCTGTGTCAATAGTGTTTTAGAACCGAAGATGACCGGTGTGCATAACTCTGTGATACGTTCATCTCCAAGTGCTTTAACGATAATTTCGTAGCCGATGCCGTTATAATCGCCGTGGGTAATACCCACTCTTATTGGTCTGCTCATTGTATTGTAATTGATGTCGGAGAGGGAAGCGAGGATTCAAAATTACAAAAAAAACTCAGCGTTCCCAAATTATTTGTTGCCACGTGTATTGGCTAACATACCGCAGGCAGCCATAATGTCCTCACCACGTGAAGCTCGTATGGTAGCAGTAATGCCTTTTTCGTTGAGTCGGTTCCGGAACATCAACATTCTTTCTTCACTACAAGGGTAAAGGTCTATGCCGGGAATGGCATGATAGCGTATCAGATTGACACGGCAATCGTTTTTGCCTATCAGTTTTACCAGCATATCGGCATGAGCTATATCATCATTGACACCACGCCACATTATATATTCAAGCGACAGCCGGCGCTGATGCGAGAAGTCATAGCCTTCGAGCAGACGCATGACACTCTGTATAGGAAACGGCTTTTGTGCCGGCATCATTGATTCACGCTGACGAGGGTCGGCAGTATGTACGCTTACTGCCACGTGCACCTGTGTCTTATCGAGCAGGTCTTTGAGTTGCGGTAGTTTTCCTACAGTTGATACGGTGATACGTTTCGGACTCCATGCCATACCCCATGGTGCTGTCAGAATCTCGATTACTTTCAGTACCTCGTCAAGATTGTCAAGAGGTTCGCCCATACCCATAAATACAATGTTGGTAAGCGGTGTCATAGCCGTCGCACCGGGTGCGGGTGCCGGAGGAATACTGAGAATCTGGTTCATTATCTGTGCAGCGGTCAGATTAGCTTTGAAGCCCTGTCGTCCTGTCGCACAGAAATAACAGTTCATTTTACAGCCTACCTGAGACGATACGCACAGTGTGGCACGGTCATGGTCGGGAATATATACCGATTCTACAGTGTTACCGTTGCCTGTCGCGAACAGATACTTTACTGTACCGTCGGCCGAACGCGTATGGCTGCACGGCGCTTCGCGTCCGATACAATAACCTTCGGAAAGCCATTCACGATTTTTCTTCGATATATTTATCATCTCATCGAATGAGGTGACTTTTTTATCATATAGCCATTTTGCGATCTGTGTGGCTACGAACGAGGGCATTTTACCCTTGGTGGTGACTTCCTTCAGCTCACTGAGGGTCATTCCTATGAGTGGAGTTTTCATTTTTTCAATTGATAATATATAACTAACAACAAAGGCTATTTCCGCACGGTTTTGTCGGAAACAGCCTTTGTGTCGTGAGATATGGTTATCCGTTGCGGCTTTGTGTACCGCTGAACGAATGATTAATCGCCTACCTCAAATTTGTAGGCTGAGTTTTCGAGTTTTTTCGAGCCTAACAGCATCTCCTGCATGTTGGGCTGTACAAGCTGCATATACTGCTGCTCATAACTTGAGTCGGTGTAGGGGAAGGATTCGGTATTCTTACCTTTGACTACGTATGCATAGATACCGTCATCACCTTTGACGAGAACCACTTTGTTGTCGGCCTTTGAACCGTTTATACGACCCATAGCTTTGGCATCACGTACCTGACCCTGACGACCGAAACGGAATACATCGCTGCTCTGAGGTTCTACACCCATAGCCTGTGCGGCGTTTTCGATTGTCGAAGTCTTACCCTGATATTCGTTCATCAGCTTATCACCTGCTTTTGCACGACGTACACGCTGAGTCACGAAATTCTTGACATTAGCATTCGAGAGCGGTGCATAATCATCGTATGCACTATTAACAGCTACTGCATAGAGAGCGGGAGCATTGGCGTCTTTTGATTCATAGACACGACTTACCTGACCCGGTTTGCCATCAATCATCACCCAGCGTACCACCTGACGGCTGTCGGGAAGATATTGCTGCATACCCATCATACGTGGTACCCCACTGCTTGACTGTGTGAAGGTGAGGTCCTGCACATTGTAACCAGACTTGGGTGCATTTTCAGCAAACTTGGCAGGAGTATTATTCTCAGCAAGGAACTTCTCAAGTTTTTCGGTTTCCTCGGTTATTGTAGCAGCGCTGGGCTTAAGATTATAGGTAATCTCATCAAAATCATAAATTGCTACCGGAGCTGATTGTTTGACAAGTTTGGCAAGTACAGCGCCCTGAGGTGAAGTCATAAGAGATACGTAGCGACCTCCTGCCTGACGCAGTGTGTCGAGCTGTCCCTGTTCTATAGCACGTGTGGGACCATCAGCATTAAAGAGAGCAAGAACCTGTTCTTTCTGTACGAATATGCTGTCAGCACCGAAACGTGAGCTTATAGAGTCAATGGATACGCTACCGTTGTTAAGAGCAGTCATCACACGTGTGGGAAGCTGTTCGCCAAGCACCTGCACGATTGTCACTGTTACTGAGTCAACGGCCAGACGACGGTTGTTGAGACGTACAGCCTTAAAACCGCTCATGTTGTTGTATATCATACTTACAGTGTCAGACGAAGTTGATGTGATATAGTTACGCACGGCCGGTGCTTTGATGTCGGCGGCGCGGAGCTGACGATGTTCAAATGTCACACCTTCTTTACGCAGAGCTTTGTCGTTGCCGTTTGAGTCATTGAGCTGGGCAAGAGTACGGTTGGCAAGGTCAGACGAAGCTTTACGGTCGGCTGCCGAAGGAGTGATTGTCACAGCTATGAAGCTGACATCTTTAGTAGGTTCGTCTACTTTAAAGCGGCCCTTAACGTTATCATACTCATTTTTAAGTTCGGCATCAGTAACAGGATACTGGTCCTCGGGGAGCTGACCGTAGGGATGGTATGCGTAGGCTATCTGTGAAGTAGCCACATAGTCATTATACAGAGCTTTCTTATCAAGTTCGTTAGCACGGACTGTACCCATCAGCAGACGCTGGTAGTTCTGACGCTCTATCATCTGTTTTGTCTCCTCTTCCATAGCTATCCATACACGCTGGAAACCCTGCATATCGCTTTCCTTAAGACCGTTGCGTGTGGGATTGAAGATAATTTCGTATGCCTGGGCGGGAGTTGATACACTGAGTCCTGAAGCGTTGAGCTGACGTATTATATCCTGTATACGGGGATTAACGGGATTGTCCATTACGTAGAAACGCAGTGATTCCGAGCTGGCGCGCAGACCGGTCTTACGGACGGCTTCGTCAAGCAGCTTTTCGGCTACGAGCTGATCTATAGCCATCTGCGGGAGTTGCTGCTGGTCAAAGTTGGCATACTGCTGCGGGTTCTGACGACGTGCCTGTTCGAGCTGCTGATTCAGCTCTTCGCGCTTACGCTGATAGTCGGTATAGTCGATTTTAGCGCCGCCGATTTTAGCGACGGTAGTGTGGTCGCCGAAGAGATTGCGGCTGTTGGTGAGCGCATCGCCCACGATGAAGGCAAGCAAGGCTACGCCTATAGCTACGATAAGCAGACCTGACTTGCTTCTGATTTTCTCTAATGTTGCCATTCTGTTATAGCTGATGTTATAGCTGAAAAAGTTGATTGTTTCTTTTATAGAAAAATGCCATATACGCGCTTTCGGGCCGCTGACTATCATCTGCGGGCCGAAAGCGTGTCTATTTTGCGGCACGCAAAGTTAATACTTTTGACTCAATCGGCCAATAAGTAGTCGAAACAAATTAGTTAAAAGAGTAAAAAGGCCGGGTTTCACCCGTCGTTTCGGGTGTACCCGGCTTTTATCTTTATGCTTTGTGAGGCTTAGTCGATGCCGAATTCTTTGCGTATATCATCAACGCGGTCGAGTTTTTCCCATGTGAAAAGTTCGACGGTTCTTTCAATCGGTTTGTCGTCGTAGCGCGATACGAAGCTTTTTGTCACTGTCTCGGGCTGGCGTCCCATGTGGCCGTAGGCAGCAGTCTCTGTGTATATGGGATTACGCAGTTTCAGACTCTTCTCAATAGCAGCGGGGCGCAGATCAAACAGTTTGCCTATCTTTTCAGCTATCATGTTATCTGTGATGCCTTCGCGTGCTGTACCGAATGTATTGACAAACACACTTACCGGTTCTGCCATACCGATAGCATACGAAAGCTGCACAAGCATTTCGCGGGCTACACCGGCAGCAACCATATTTTTAGCTATGTGGCGTGCTGCGTATGCTGCCGAACGGTCAACTTTGGAAGGGTCTTTACCTGAGAAGGCACCGCCGCCGTGTGCACCGCGTCCGCCGTAGGTATCTACAACAATCTTGCGTCCTGTCAGACCTGTATCGGCAGGCGGGCCGCCGAGTGCTAATTTGC
>CAMWKC010000091.1 GCA_947174735.1 uncultured Porphyromonadaceae bacterium | reverse complement strand
TACGACCTTTGGGTTATGAGCCCAACGAGCTACCACTGCTCCACCCCGCGGTGTTATTTTCGAGTGCAAAGTTACAACCTTTTTTAATACCGTGCAAATTTTATGACTAATATTTCTGTTAATAAAAGTTAACGAATAGATAAGTCTAAAAAAGGCCCAAAAAAAGAAAAGATTGAGAAAGTGAAATAGGGAAGATATGAAGAATAATTGTTACTTTTGCTCAAAAATCTGCAAAGTGTGCAAACGTAATGGTTACTGAACTTTTCTATCAGTAGGATTGCTGCGGAGCGGGAAACAAATAAAGTTAAGAAAAAGAAGATGGTGCTGAAGACAAGAGACAAATTTATCGAGGTTGCACGTCAGCTCTTTGCCCGTAAGGGTGTAGAGAACACAACCATGAACGATATAGCCTCGGCCTCGGAGAAAGGCCGACGTACCATCTACACATACTTTAAGAGCAAACGCGACATATTTAATGCTGTCATAGAGCGTGAGACTGACCAGCTTCTGGCGCGTCTGCGCATTATTGTAGCCAAACCTATATCACCAGAGGAGAAATTGCGTGAGTATGTCGATTGCCGTTTTGAAACCATGCGCGAGATTGTGTCGCGCAACGGTTCGCTTCGTGCGGGTTTCTTCCGCGACGTACGCAAGGTGGACCGTGCACGCAAGATAATTTCCAAAAGGGAGATAGCCATGCTTGAGGAAATACTGCGTGAAGGTGTGGAGCAGGGGTGCTTTCACATAGAACACTGCAACCACATGGCTATCATGATAACCCACGCTATCAACGGTCTTGATGTGCCCTATATACGTGATAACCTCACCGAAGAGGGTATTGATAAAGAGAGACTCAAGATATATATGAGCCACCTTATACTTAACGGTATAATAAACCACAGGTAGTGGTCGGCACATCATAAACCCTTTAAGAGCCTTATATTCCACTTATGTATATCAACTCCATGGGCCATTATGTGCCCGCAGACAGAATTGACAATGCTTACTTTGAGAAGCTCAACGGCCTGACTCCGGATTGGATCGTACAACGCACCGGTATACAGACGCGTTCGCGTGCCAGTGAGGGTGAGAATGCCGATACGATGGGTCTCGCTGCCATAGACGAGGCCCTGAAGACACTTCCTTACGACATAAAGGAAGTAGACCTGATAGTGTCGGCTTCCTATTCGGTATATGATACTGTAGCTACGCTGGCTCATGTCGCACAGCGTCATTACGGCATTGATAATGCCAAAGCCTTCTATATGTCGGCCGCCTGTTCATCATTTATTAACGCTCTGGAAGTTATAGAGGGTTATTTTGCTGCCGGTAAAGCCTCAAAAGCATTGCTGGTATGCAGCGAACATAACTCCTATTATAGCAATGAAACGGATCCTAAATCCGGTCATCTCTGGGGAGACGGAGCTGTGGCCTTCTTTATATCGAAGGACCGTCAGAGCGACAGTGATATGAAAATACTTGATGTCTACACTGAAGGACTCGGTCATATAGGCAAAGGTCCGGCCGGTGTAAAACTGCGTCCTAAAGAGGATGGTATCACTATGCCTGACGGACGCGATGTATTTTTGCATGCCTGTAAATATATGATACATGCTCTCAAACACTCGCTGGCCAATACCGGACTTTCTTCAGATGATCTCAGGACGTTTATCTGTCATCAGGCTAACAAACGGATTGTAGCTCAGGTAGCCCACATGCTTGAGTTGCCTATGGAGAAATTCATGAATAACATTGAGGAGCTTGGTAATACCGGCTCGGCTTCGGCACCGCTCGTGCTGAGTCAGAATATCGATCAGTTGGCTAAAGGCGATAAGATAGCCTTGATGGTATTTGGCGGCGGCTACTCATGCGGCTGCTTCATAGTCGAGGTGTGATGGCATAATCGGAGCTGTTTGAATTAATCGGAGTTATCGGAGCTATCCGAATTGTCGGAGTTCTCCGAATTATCAGAGTTCTCTGAATTATCAGACTCTTCCGATAGCTCCGACAGTTCCGATAGCTCTGATAACTCCGATTAATTCGGATAACTCCGACAGCTCTGATAATTCCGATAACTCAAACCCAATAAACAATGAAACTACTCGAAGGTAAAACAGCCCTTATCACAGGTGCAGCCCGTGGTATCGGCAAGGCTCTGGCACTCAAATTTGCCTCGGAAGGTGCTAACATCGCCTTTACGGACCTTGTAATTGATGAGAACGGCAAGAAGACAGAAGAAGAAATAGCTGCCTACGGCGTTAAGGTCAAAGGTTATGCTTCTAATGCCGCTGATTTCAAGCAGACTGAAGAGGTGGTAGATCAGATTAAAAATGATTTCGGCCGTATAGATATACTTGTTAACAATGCAGGTATTACCAAAGACGGTCTGATGATGCGTATGACCGAAGCTCAGTGGGATGCAGTAATAGCTGTAAACCTGAAATCGGCCTTCAACTTTATACATGCTGTTCTGCCCATTATGTTGCGTCAGCGTAGCGGTAGCATTATAAACATGGCATCTGTAGTAGGTGTACACGGCAACGCCGGACAGTGCAATTATGCCGCTTCTAAAGCAGGTCTTATAGCTTTGGCTAAAAGTATAGCTCAGGAAGTTGGATCACGCAATATCCGTGCCAATGCTATAGCTCCGGGTTTCATAGAGACTGCTATGACAGAAGCTCTGCCCGACGAGGTACGTAAGGAATGGACCGCTAAGATACCTTTACGCCGTGGCGGTAAGGTAGAAGATATAGCTAATGTAGCTACTTTCCTTGCTTCCGATATGTCCGGTTATGTTACCGGTCAGGTAATTCAGGTAGACGGTGGTATGAATATGTAATTACTCTACTGTAATTAGAATAAAATTATAAAATAAATTCATACGCCGTGGAAGTCGGGGGCAGCCCGCTCCACGGCGTATGTGATTTAGTTAAAGCCATAACACAATTATATACATGTCAGCTAAAAAAACAGCAATAATATTAGCCGGCGGTGAAGGGAAACGTGCCGGAGGAAAAATGCCTAAACAGTTTCATGAACTCTGCGGACGTCCGATGATATGGTGGTCTATGAAAGCATTTCATGACTCTGATGCTTCTACCCAACTGGTGTTGGTATTACATAAGGGATTTTTTGACGACTGGGATATTATCTGGAATAATCTTCCGGAGGCCGACCGCTTTGATTACCGCTTGTGTTGCGGCGGGCGTGATCGTTGCGAATCTGTTGCCAACGGACTTATGGCAGAGGCAGCTGTCGCCGGAGATTTCATAGCCGTGCATGATGCTGCCAGACCTTTGGTAAGCAGTGACCTCATATCCCGCTGTTGGCAGACAGCCGCCCGTATGCAGACAGCCGTACCGGTTGTACCTGTCACTGATTCGCTACGTAAGCTTGGTGCCGATGGTAGCAGTCAGGCTGTTGACCGTAGTCAGTATGTGGCTGTTCAGACTCCTCAGGTATTTGATGCGGCTCTGTTGAAAGAAGCCTATTCCAAGCGTAAGGCCGGTACTGTTTATACAGATGATGCTTCAGTAGTTGAAGCTTTTGGTCATAACATCACGCTATGCGAAGGAGAACCTATTAATATTAAGGTTACTAATCCTGCTGACTTTATAGTGGCCGAAGCCCTTATGATGGCAGTAGAAACAAAACCGTCAGAATAAGCTGCCGGAATATGGTCGATAAGGAAATATTCGACACACCATTACATTTCCTGAAAGGAGTAGGAGTAGCCCGGGCTAAAACACTGGCTTCGGAACTCGATATTCATACTTTTCGTGATTTACTTTATAACTTCCCTTTCCGCCATATAGACCGGAGTCGTTTTTACCGTATTTCCGAGCTTACACAGGATGCTCCTATGTTGCAGATAGCGGGGCGTTTTGTAGGTTTCTGTGAGGAGGGCGAGGGCGCTAAACTTCGCCTTACAGGTACTTTTAGCGATGGGCAACAGATGATGCAGTGCGTATGGTTTCGTAATATCAAGACTATACGTGAGATGTATCGTACCGGTACAGACTATGTGATATTCGGCAAACCCGTTTATTATTATGGCTATTACAGTATGGCTCATCCCGAAGTCGAGGTTTATGACCCCCAGAAACCTCCTTCCGGCTGGCGAGGAGTATATAATCTGACCGAAGCACTGCGTAAACGCGGGGTGACGTCACGGCTTATACAGACACTTGTTACCAATCTGTTTGAAAACCGCAGACTTGCCGAACTGCCTGAAGTGTTACCTCCGGAAATAATATCAGCCGGCCATCTCATGCCGTTGCGCGAGGCTTTATATGCCATGCACTTCCCTAAGGATGCCGCACAATTACAACGTGCTACAGAGCGTATGAAGTTTGAGGAGCTTTTTTACATCGAGTTACATATATTACGCTATGCACGCCAGCGTAATATATCGGTGCAGGGACATATATTCGCTACAATAGGTAAATATTTTAACAGCTTCTATGCCAATCAGCTTCCTTTCGAGCTGACAGGGGCTCAGAAGCGTGTGCTGCGTGAGATACGCGGTGACATGCGTACAGGACGGCAGATGAATCGGTTGCTGCAGGGTGATGTGGGTAGCGGTAAGACTATGGTGGCTTTTATGACTATGCTCATGGCCGTGGACAACGGTTTTCAAGCTGTGCTTATGGCACCTACAGAAATATTAGCTACCCAGCATTATGATTCGCTTCAGGAGTGGTGTGCTCCGCTTGGACTTGAAGTGCGTCTTTTGACAGGGAGCACCGGGGTAGCGGCACGGCGTGAGATAGATGAAGGTTTACGTAACGGGACTATAAACTTTGTAGTGGGGACACATGCCTTGCTTGAAGACCGTGTGACGTTCGCACGTCTCGGATTAGCTGTAATCGACGAACAGCATCGTTTCGGTGTGGCACAGCGTGCCCGTATATGGGCTAAGAATGTTACTCCTCCTCATGTTCTGGTTATGACTGCTACCCCAATACCGCGTACACTTGCTATGACAGTTTATGGTGACCTTGAAGTGTCGGTAATAGATGAATTACCTCCGGGGCGCAAACCTGTTGAGACAATGCTGCGCTATGCTGATAACCGTATGAGTGTTAACCGTCTTGTGGCACAGCAATTGCGTGAGGGACGTCAGATATATTTTGTGTATCCGTTGATAAAGGAAAACGAAAAACTCGATTTGCAAAGTCTCGAAGAAGGTTATAGGGCGGTTTGTGATACTTTCCGTAATATCCCGGTTAGTTTTGTGCATGGGCAGATGAAACCCGATGAGAAAGAATATCAGATGCAACTGTTCGTTACAGGTAAAACCCGTATTATGGTAGCTACAACGGTCATAGAAGTAGGGGTCAATGTACCTAATGCCAGTGTGATGATTATAGAGAATGCCGAGCGCTTCGGTCTGTCACAACTTCATCAGTTACGGGGACGTGTCGGGCGCGGAGCTGATAAGAGCTACTGTGTACTGATGAGTAAAGCCAATATGTCGGCTACCACACGTAAGCGACTTACGATAATGACCGAGACTACCGATGGCTTTCTTATATCGGAAGCCGATATGAAGTTACGTGGTCCCGGAGATATGGAGGGTACTCAACAGAGCGGATTGGCATTTAGTTTGAAGGTTGCTGATTTAGCACGTGATGGCCAGATACTTACCCGCGCACGAGAAGCTGCCCGTCAGGTACTTGATGCAGTGCCTCAACTGTATCAGGATAAAGAAGGAACGGTACCGTCCAATGCCGGCGAATTTAGTAATAAGCCCATGACTTTGGCGCCCGATAGTATTGAGTTACTCAATCGGGAGCTCGACCGCAGATTCGCACATAAGATAGACTGGTCACAGATAAGCTGAGGAAAAATAAGCCAAACTTCCTCTGAGATTGTTATAATTTATAGAGAATATTCCATACGGGGAATATACTGTTACGACATGAGAGAGAAAGAATTTCTACCACTGATACATGAGAAGTTAAATATAGAGGAGCTTAATCCGATGCAGATCAAAATGATGGCATCGGCATCGGAGCCACGCGACATAATGCTGTTGTCTCCTACGGGGAGCGGTAAGACACTGGCCTTTCTGCTGCCGGTGCTGAAATTGCTTAAACCGTCTACCGGACGTGTGCAGACAGTGATAATAGCTCCTTCGCGGGAATTGGTGATACAGATAGCCAATGTAGCACGCGAGATAGCAGCCGGTTATAAAGTGACAGTGCTTTATGGCGGACATAAAGTTGAGGATGAGGTAAATTCGCTCAGTGTGGTACCCGATATAGTAGTGGCTACTCCGGGACGTCTGCTCGATCATGCCAAACGTCGTAATATAGACCTGTTACCGGTGCGTATATTGGTACTCGATGAGTTTGACAAATCGCTTGAATTAGGTTTTGAAGATGATATGCGCAAACTCGTGGAGCGTATGAAAAATGTTAGCAGGATACTGCTGACATCGGCTACACGTGCTGAAATGCTCCCTGACTTCCTGAAACTTACAAATCCGCTTACGCTTGACTATCTTGGACAGAGTGGTGAGGTGCGCCGACGTCAGAGAGTACATCGTGTCGATGCGTCCGGACGTGATAAACTTGAGACCTTGGCAGTACTTTTGCGAGATATAACCAAAGGTGAGCGTCCTGACCGCAGCATAGTGTTTGTCAATCACCGTGAGAGTGCCGAGCGTGTAGCTGAATACCTGAAACAGCAGGGTATAGATGCCGTTCTCTATCATGGAGCTCTTGAACAGCGTGACCGAGAAATGGCATTGGCTCAGTTCAACAACGGAAGTAAACCGATACTTGTGGCTACTGATCTCGCTGCACGAGGTCTTGATATAGAAAAAGTAACCTCGGTAATACATTATCATCAAGCTCTTACACCGGAAGTACATACACATCGTAACGGACGTACAGCACGTGTCGACGCAGACGGAGATATATACATTATGATAGGACCGGACGAAGATGTTAAACCTTACGTTGAATTTGACGATACACGTCACCTCGATACTTCGTCACAAGCCAATATGCGTTCTGGACTTAGCACATTGAATATTTCTGCCGGTAAAAAAGAGAAACTTTCTAAAGGCGACATAGTCGGCTTTCTTACGAAACAGTGTGGGGTACCGGGTGACGAGATAGGTAAAATTGATCTCTATGACCATTACAGTCTTGTGGCTTTACCAAGTCGGTGGGTACCGGAAGTTGAAAAGATAGCCAGGACGACTAAGATAAAAGGAGATAAACGACGTGTCACTGAAGTGAACTGATTACAGCTATAAGGATATAATAGTTGTATAAAGATTAACGGAGGATAAGAGAGGCACAAAATAGGCATGTAAAATAATAGAATTATAGAAAAAATTATTAACTTTGCCGAAACGTATGTCACTCACGGTAGTATACTGTATTGTATAGCCGGTACCTGACCGCGTAAGGCACCGGAAACATGCCGTGATGATACACAACTGACAGGTAAGAAAAATCAAACTCACTAATTAACAATATATAAGAAATTTATGAGCAAAGCAAAGCAATTCCTGACGTGCGATGGTAATCAGGCTGCTGCCCACATCAGCTACATGTTTACTGAAGTGGCTGCAATCTATCCTATCACACCGTCATCGACAATGGCAGAATATGTCGACGACTGGTCGGCGGCAGGAAGAAAGAACATTTTTGGCGAGACAGTGCTTGTACAGGAGATGCAGAGTGAGGCCGGTGCAGCCGGTGCTGTTCACGGCAGTCTTCAGGCCGGTGCTCTGACCACCACCTACACCGCTTCGCAGGGTCTTCTGCTTATGATACCTAACATGTACAAGATTGCAGGTGAGCTTCTTCCCTGTGTCTTCCATGTATCGGCCCGTACACTTGCCTCACATGCGCTGAGTATCTTCGGCGATCATCAGGACGTGATGTCGGCCCGTCAGACCGGCTTCGCTATGCTTTGCGAAGGTTCGGTACAGGCGGTTATGGCCCTTGCCGCCGTAGCCCATCTGTCATCAATAAAGA
>CAMWKC010000090.1 GCA_947174735.1 uncultured Porphyromonadaceae bacterium | reverse complement strand
GCATTATACTTATAATGTTATGAAAAAGATAATTTGCATCATAATGTCGGTCTTGGCTCTGAGTGCCAGGGCCCAGAACAGCAACGATACTATCCTTACTCTTGAACAGTGTAAAGATATGGCACTCATTCATAATTCGTCAATAAAGTCGGCTTCGTATTCTGTTGAGGAGGCTTCTGAACTTCGCAAAGAGGCATTCACGAAATATTTCCCCGAGATCTCAGCGGGAGGAATCGGAGTGATGGCTAATCATGATATGCTCCAATACAATGTACTCGACATAATTGAATTAGGATTGATCAAGCATGGCATAGTCGGCGGCATACAAGCAATGCAACCCATATTTATGGGAGGTCAGATAGTCAATGGAAATGCACTTGCCGAGATAGGCGAAGCTGTAGCTAAACTCCAGAAAGCTTCAACGGAAAGAGAAGTAGTGCTTACTACAGAAAAGTATTATTGGAAACTCGCCACATTAAAATTCACACGTGGAACACTTTTGTCAGCTATCAACCTACTCGATACACTTGAGAATCAAGTTTCAATAGCGGTAGAGGCAGGTATCGCCATGCGTAACGATCTTTTGAAGGTTCAAATCCAGAGAGATGGTTTTTCAAGCGATCTCGTTGATCTTGATAATGGTATCAAGCTTTGTAGGATGGTATTATCACAATATATAGGAGCTGATTTTCAGAAACCTATAGATATTACGGCAGAAGTTCCTGAAAAGGCTCCTGAGTGTCCTGTCGAATTGATTGTAAATCCTTCTGAGGCTCTCGGACAGACGATAGACTATCAGTTGCTCAATAAGAATGTGAAAGCAAAGGACCTTGAGCTTAGAATAGAACGTGGTAAGTATATGCCAAAAGTAGCAGTTGGAGCAGGGTGGTATTATCATGATATGCTTGGTCAGAGCCATAATTTCGGTTCACTCCAGCTTGCTATTGATATACCTATCAGTGGTTGGTGGGGAGGAACTTATGCCCTCAGGCGTAAAAAAGCCGAACAGCTTAATGCCAATAATGAACTCAAGGACAAGAGCGAATTGCTTTGTATCAATATGCAGAATAAGTGGGACGATGTGACAGCGGCACATCGTAAGATGGAAATAGCGTCAGAAACGATTGAGCAAAGTTCAGACAATCTTCGTCTAAGCCGATTATATTATGAAGCAGGAATGGCCACGATATCTGACTTACTTGAGGCCCAGATGCTTAACCATCAAGCTATTGACAGATATAATTCATCGTACGGAGATTTCCGGTGTGCAGTAGCTGAATATCTGAATGCCACAGGTAGATGATTTATAAACTCTTATAAACTTTTTAGAGTTCAATGCCTTCCTTTCATCTCATCCGGATGAAAGGAAGGCATTGCTTATTTACAGGGGGAATCAAGATGTGAATTTTGATGTTTTATATTTCTATTATGCCCGCTTGTAGCCATACCTCTATTAGCTCCTGAGCATCTTTTCGAGCGGTGTCATCATCAACATCATAGCGGTCAGTGAGCAGAGCTGTGATGGTTTCGGTATCAAAAGACATATCGGGAAGTGATTCCCAGATGTAAGCTGCTGAGTCATTTAGTGAGATGAGTTTGTTGAAGTCTATTAAATCCAGACTTTCAGCTACTAATAGTTTTTCTGATCCGAGTTTTCTCATTACGAGGCCTTTTATCTTTTTCATCTCTGTTTAATCAAATTTAATATTTTACTTTTCATTCGTCTTAAAGGTAAAAGAAATCTCCATGCTATTGCACATAAACGAGCACTTGAAGACCTAAGGCTATATTCTTTCCTGTTGTGTATGATGCTTTCTACAGTTCCGAATATATCTGTAGCTACACATTCCTCATTTTCGTAAAGATTACCGTCTCCCATAAGTGTAATTCGATTTTCACTGATTTCGATGATACGGTGAACTACATATCTTTTTCCCTCAATCCGGGCAAGTACCACATCATACTTATTCAAAGTAGTCAGTGGGGTCAGAACAAGTATGTCTTTGCTTCCGTTAATGAAAGGCCGCATACTGTTCCCTTTTGCCCGAAGCTTTACTCTCTTACCTTGGGAAAGAAGAATACATACTTCCCTGAGAAGAATCTCATTGTCGATAGTACGTCTATCATTCATACTTTATGGTTGCTTCTCAGTTCTGCGAAACACAGTTTTGCGGCATCTTGATTCGGGAGACATTCAAGACTATAGATAGGAATCTTCTCGATAACCTCGCTGATAGTAGAATGAATAGCGTTCGCCATTTCGTGATTCCATTTCATACAGGAGCATGAAGGTAGAAGAGAAGCGTATGCTTTTATGCCAGTCAGAGGAGTGATTTTGTTGTAAGGTGCCTGTTGTAGACGTACGATACCTCCGACCGGAATCCTGCGATTTCGGTAACAACATGTTTTTCCGCTCCAAGGAGAGCCGTACACATATACTGTCCCATCAATTATCCGCACTATCGGATTGTCGTCATTAAGCAGAGTAGAGCCATTTATATGCTCTGTCCATAGCCGGCTATGTGTGCTCTTTCCTGTTCCGCTTTTACCTAAAAACAGGTATCCGTTACCGTCATATTCCACCGTAGAAGCATGGACCATGAGTGTGTTATACTTCGAAGAAGAAAATGTATAGAGCATCATCAATGCTGTGTCGATGGCATAACACCGTTCTCTATATGTAGCATTTATCCATGCTTTAGCAATTCGGTAGTCTTGATAAATGTGGAGGCGGCAACATTCATCACCGCTATTTGTGCTGAGATGTATCGAAATATCTCCGTTTGGTAGTGAAAACAGAGATATACACCCATTTTCATCTTTAAGTTCGGTTATCTTGTTCCCGATATGGGAAAGGCTATTTATTTCTGAAAGGATAGTTAGGGTGAAAATATCGCTACCCTCAGAACAACAGTGTGTCTGAAAAGGAACGTATGGTTTAAGCTCCTTTTCAGACAGTATTCCCTTTTGTGACTTAACTGCGAACAGATGTCCTCCTACGCAATAGGTATGACAGTCATTCATCAATTCTCAGATAGCAATTTCAGATTTTTAATCTGTACTTTGTTCAGGATGCTGGGCTTTCCAATCAGAAGTAAGCATCAGTTTATTTTCACCATTCTCCTCGACAGCCGTCAGATTAAACCAATACCGTTTCCCGGCTTCTATAGCAATGTCAAATCCTTCCAAAGTTATTGAATAAGGATGATCTGTATCATGCTTCTTTATAAGGTCTATTCTCAGACCATTCCCTTTTATATTATTTTCAATTCTCGGAACAGTGGATATATAGAGGTTATAAGTTTTTCCCGGTGGGATAGAGTCGCCTATATCTTTAGTACCGCTTTTACCATTTATAGTGGTTCCTATATTATCTGTATATGGCTCTGAACCCTTATAAAACTCATTGTCTGTATAGACTTTTAAGCCACTCTTATTAGATGAAGCGGTATCCACACTACAGTATAATGTAGTATTAAAAAAAGATTCTGTACCCGGATATTTAAACTCTAATTTTGTCGGATATATGTATTTGCCGGTTTCATTTCGCAGTGTAACACGCATAATTGCACTTAAATGTCTAAAATGTAGATCAGGAATTTTGTCGTCTTCCACTGCCGTGACGATATCATACATTCTCAAATTATCCTTCATATAAACCAAGGATGAATCAGTAGGATTTTGAACTATCATCTGAGGTTTATTTGCCTCAGTTCCGACTCCTATTGTAAAAATATTGCGTTCATCGAAAGAAATTGAATCTGGACCATATTTTCTTTCTGTTTCATAATAATTTACAAAAATTATGTCTCCAGCTTTAATTTCGAAATCGGGATTAACAGATTTAACCGATTCAAATACGGCACTTCTTCCTTTAATGTTAGGAGTTGTAGTTTCGAGTTGAACACCAAGAGGACATTCCGATAATCTGGAGATATTGAAGACGGTAATCCAATCCTTGTCGTCCCACATAAAAATCTCTCTCTCGATTTCCGTATTCCCATAGGTTATCTGAGCGCGAGTATTGTCAGTCTCTGGGAAAGAGGCTCTGACGGTGATGACACGTTTGGGAACAATATCTTCTTGAGGTACTTCCGACTGACAGGCACACAATATTGACAGAATTGGTAGTACTATAAAAATTTTTCTTGTGGCCATTAGAATTCTCATAACAGTTATATTTAAAAACCCCATCTTCCTCCATTACCGAAATCGGGAGCACTACCGCTGAGTATCGGCTGTTCAAGTTCAAGATTCACGATTTCAGATTCAGGTTTTACATAAGGTTCCTTTGGCTTGTTCTCTTTCATGATACTTTGTTATTTAATTTTATTGAAAACAGATATAAACACAAAAATAGCATTCTTTGCAATAAAGAACGCTATTTCAGATGCGACAAAATCACCGAGGATATGCGACAATTTCTTAAATTATTGGTTATCAGAAGTTTTAAAATAACTTCATTAATTATCTTTTATGAGATACTTACTTATAATTCCAGCGATTTTTACGCAACATCGGACCATCAGAAGTCATTTTCCAAATATCTTTGAAGTCAAAACCTTTATATTGATATTCAACAGTGAAAAGCTCTGAGCTTAATTTGGTTGCGCTTGGCCAGCCTTTCCCGGTTCCATCAAGGAAATAAAGGTAATCATGATAAAATATAGAACTACTTTTATGAGTACCTATTGTAGCATTTCCATGTTCTACTTTACCCTTGTTAACACAGCGATAAATATAGGTAAGGTGATCCACACAGCCTATAATACCGCCGCTGTCATGATCCTGATTAGGGATAATATGACCATGATTTACGCAATTTTCCACATTGCTTTGTTCTCCTTCTTCCTGATAACCGAGAATGCCACCGACAAAAGAAGAGCGTGTACCTGCATTGACAGATCCGGTATTAATACACTGTTCAAGGAGCATATTGCGATAATGTGTCACTAAGCCTGCACCCTTCGGGTCCTGACCCATACTTCCGGCAATTCCTCCTATGCCGTGACAGGCATTATGACCGTATACCTCTCCATGATTAGCACATCGGCCCACTCCTGTGAGGTAATTCGAAAAGCCCAGAATCCCGCCGACTCCGGCACCGGAAGATGAACCGCCTTCTCCATATATTGCGCCGGTATTAACACAATCTGAAATAGAGATGGTAACAGATGTGGCCGGCCCCGAGTTGAGAATAGATGAATCTTCCTCCTGAGATTTGCCCACAATGCCGCCGACATGCAGTGTTCCGTTTATTTTACCTACATTTGCACACCAGTTCACTTCAAGAGTCTTACTGTTACCAGCAGGTTGCGTTTTAGAGACATAACCTATTATTCCGGCAGTTCCACCCTCGGAACCACTTCCTTTTATGTCAGAATAATTCACACAATCATGTACGGTGCCGTGACCGACCGAGCGATAATGTCCGACGATACCGCCCACGTTATCAGCAGCAGAACAATCAAGAATTCCATTGAAAGTGCAATCCTCCACATTTGAGGTATCATAAGTATCGTCTTCCATTTTCCCAACGATACCACCCACTTCCTTAACACCGGTTACATGAGCGGTAGAGTAAACACCGCGAATCTCAGCCACAAGGCCATAACCCACAATTCCACCGACTTTTTCAGTACCTGTGACTACACCGTTGAAAGCCGGCTTAAATTGGTCTGCCTTAGGGATTTTGGCATTATCTCCCTCTATAGCGAAATCAAAACCTGAATCGGAAGTCAATGTCGATTTCCATAAGCGTCCTACAATTCCTCCTGTTTCTTCTTTTCCGGAAATATGGAGAGTATTTGTTCCTGATCCTCCGGGACCTATTTGAAAGCGAGTTGCATCAATCGAACTGTTATATACTCCGCCGATTGCACCTCCTGCAGCCGACCCTGAAGAAGTGATAGGAAGATTAATCTTTATTCTTGTCTCCAACTTGATCGGACCTTCCCACCAACCGGCAAAACCACCGACATAGTCAACGCCAGAAATGCTGGCATCCGCGTCGTCGACTGCAATCCGGGTGGAGAAATCTTCTCCGGAGATAACAACACCTTCCGACAACA
Source organism: uncultured Porphyromonadaceae bacterium (assembly GCA_947174735.1). GTDB lineage: Bacteria > Bacteroidota > Bacteroidia > Bacteroidales > Muribaculaceae > Lepagella. The sequence continues at coordinate 1,961 of CAMWKC010000090.1, read as the reverse complement.
GAGGCATCTTCACTTTTCCTAAAAGCCCGCCGATATATGTATGGCCTGCAACCACAGAATATACGCGGCAGTTGGATATGTGCATCTCCTTACATTCCATGGAGCCAATCAGACCACCCACACCATTTGCGTTATTTCCTCCTAAAGGACACAACACATAGCAGTCAGTAAGTTCGATTCCTTTGGCGTTATTGGTAACAGCACCTATTATTCCACCTGTACCTGTACCGGCACCTGAAATAATTCTGATATCGGAATCTTCATTTGAAACCTTATGCTCAATTCTTATATTCTTAAAAGACGCCGGAGCGGCAGTTTCTCCAACCACACCGCCGACATGGTTTTTTCCGGTAACTGAGAAATTATATTTAGGAGTCGATATGTCAGAAATCATAATTCTAGCACCGCTATTTACCTTACCCACAAGGCCACCGACGTTATCTTCGCCGCTTACACTTGCCATGAACCGGATATTATCTATAGTAAGATTGCCACCAAATACCACTCCGATGAGTCCGCCTAATGAATATCCTCCCTCAATATGTCCTGATAAGGAAATATTCCTAAACACGACGTCTCCTGATACAGTACCTGCAATCATTCCCGACTCCTTGTATAACCCGCTTACATTTACATCCGTCAACGAAAGATTCTCAATCGTGGAAGAACCAAGAAGTTTTTGAAAGACACCGAATCCGGAGTCGGAATTTTCGCGGTTATTTCCATAGTAGTAAATATTTGTAATGGCATGACCGCCGCCATCATAAATTCCGGCAAACGGAGCTCCCCAATATCCACGGCCCGGAATCAGACTGCTTTGATTAGGGGCTACAACATCAGCAGTCTGCAAGAATTTAAGACCTGCACCGAAACTCTCGCTATCATCAGCAAGATTGATAAGAAACATTTCAAAATCGCTGTTATTCGCGATGATATAGGGATCATCCTCCGTACCGGAGCCGTCAAGCATGTACTGAGGTAATATAATGTTTACAGAAGTAAGGGCTTCCTTTTCAAACAAACAGGAAAGACGTCCGGCAATGTATTGTCCGTTCTCATGACGCATTGTCATGATATATCTTCCGTCGGGAATAGATATATCAGATGGTACCGACATCCGGAAACGCAAATCACCATCACTCTTTCCAACTACAGCGTTAAACACCTGGGTAAGTCCGTCGGTGGAGATGAGAGAAACAACAATGGGGGTATCATTGTCGCTGATTGAGAAATGTTCGTCCGGAAGGCTGAACGTAATTACCCTTGACTGTTCATCATCGGGAATGTCAGGAGTGTCGATTACAGGTTCATCGTGACAGGACGTTAGAAGGGGTAAACCTCCTAATAGCATTGCAGCCACAAAGAGATAACGGATATAACCTGATATAGTATTATTAAATGTTTTGAGCATCATATCTTATTTTATTTTTGCATTTCTGATTTTGCCGGTACAGGAAAAGCCTGAGCACCTGTTTCAATCATCCACGGAGAAGAAGCGTCACCTACTTTCCAATTCTTATGAATCGAAGAATATATAGATGGATTGACTACTTCTTCATGATTCTTAAGAAGAGTTATTCCACTTAAATTATAATCAATTTCATCAGCTGACGAAGCATTGGGGAACCAGATAGCGACTCCATCATATTTCGAAGGATAATACATATCACCCCATGTGTTATGATCAGCTAAAGAAAGCAGACGGCGCATCTCTACATCATTTCCCTTCTTTGCCACAAACGGGTCGCCGTGACCGTTGCTGTTACCGATATTGAGACAATCGCGCAGGATACTCTTATCCTGAAGTTTAGCTATAAGTCCGGCAGTTTCACATCCGGCTGGGGTAGATATATGCCCGGTATTAACGATTGGGAAATTAAAAAATGGGTTTTCGAAAATTACTGAGGGGTTTTTGTTATGGGGTTAAAAACATCGGCAATTAGTTTTGGATCATCCGGAAA